>VFZS01000099.1 GCA_016871095.1 Acidobacteriota bacterium | reverse complement strand
TTCCATCAGCAGCTTGTCGGGCAGCCACTGGTGGTGGAAGCGCGGCCAGTCCGCGGCTTCCTGGATGTTCATGCCGAAGTCCAGCACGTTGAGGAGCACCTGCAACACCGTGCTGATGATGCGCGGTCCGCCGGGCGAACCCGCCACCAGGTACAGGTTTCCGTCGCGCAGCACGATGGTCGGCGTCATCGAGGACAGCGGCCGCTTACGCGGCGCGATGGCGTTACGCTCGCCCTGAATCAGCCCGTAGTAGTTGGGCGCGCCGGGCTTGACGGCGAAATCGTCCATCTCGTTGTTGAGCAGGAAGCCCACCCCGGGAGGCGTCACGCCGCAGCCGTAGCCGCCGTTGAGGGTGTAGGTAACGGCCACGGCGTTGCCCTCGGCGTCCACCACCGAGTAGTGAGTGGTCTCGGAGCTTTCCTCGTGGGACA
Source organism: Acidobacteriota bacterium (assembly GCA_016871095.1). Taxonomy (GTDB): domain Bacteria; phylum Acidobacteriota; class Terriglobia; order Bryobacterales; family Bryobacteraceae; genus VFZS01. The sequence goes on along the minus strand of VFZS01000099.1, from coordinate 11,143 downwards.
GGCGGTTTCGCCTGTCCGCCGTTTCTTTCACACCTTCCTCGCCTGGCGGTCTCCCCGCGCTCACCCGCGCGCTGGGCGTGGCCCGCTCGGGGTCGATCGACTGGCGGCGCCGCGCCAGGTAGGCGGGATCGAGCAACCCCGCCACCGGCACCCGCGCGAAGTCGGGGTCGGCCAGGTACTCGGCGCGGTCGGCGTAGTACCTCCGCATGACCTCGGCCACGTAATGTATGGAGGCCGCCGCGCCCGCTCCCGGCTTCTCGTAGCCCGTGCCCTCCAGCATCCCGAGCATCCCCAGGATGCCCACGCCGCCGGAAGAGGGCGGCGGCGCGCCGATGATCTCGTAGCTGCGGTAGCGCCCGGTGAGCGGCTTTCTCTCCACCACCGCGTAGCCCGCCAAGTCGGCAGCCGTCCACAGCCCGCCATTGGCCCGCATGGCCGCCACCAGCCGCCGCGCGGTCTCGCCTTCGTAGAAGTCGCGCGCGCCCGAGCCCGCGATGCGCTTCAGCGTGGCGGCCAGCTCCGGCTGCGCCAGCCGCTCGCCCGGCTCCCAGTAGGCGCCATCCTTCAGGAATATTCGCTTCGACTCGGGGAAGCGCTCCAGCTTCTTGGTTGCTCTGAGGCTGCGCGCCAGGCCGTAGGAAACCGGAAAGCCCTTCTCGGCCAGCTCGATGGATGGCGCCAGCAGCTCGGGCCATTTCTTGCGCCCGTACTTGCGGGCAGCGAGTTCGAGTCCCCGCACCGTGCCTGGCACGCCGGGAGCGCGCCAGCCTTCGAGGCTGTCACGGGTAGGCTCCCCGTCCGGGCCCAGGTACATGTCCCGGGAGGCTTTTTCCGGGGCGCGCTCGCGGAAATCCAGAAAGGCGGTGCGGCCGTCGGCGAAGCGGATCAGCATGAACCCGCCGCCGCCCAGGTTGCCCGCGGAAGGATGCGTCACCGCCAGGGCGAAACCGACCGCCACGGCGGCGTCCACGGCGTTGCCCCCGGCCCGGAGCACGCGTATGCCCGCCTCGGTGGCGTGCGGCTCGCGTGATACCACCATGGCCTTGGGCGCGCGCACCGGCTGCCGCGCCAGCACCGCCAAGGAAATCGTCGCACCCAGCAACAGGGAGGTGAGCAACCGCCGTCGCATCTCGAACGATTGTACTATCTACCGGGCCACAGCACGCTGCCGCTTCCACTCGAACAGGACGATGCCGGCGGCCACCGAGACGTTCAAGGAGGAGATCCTGCCGGCCAGGGGGATGCGGATGAGGAAGTCGCAGTGTTTGCGAACCTGCTCGTGCAGCCCGTGCCCCTCGGCGCCCAGCACGAAGACCGTGGGAGTGGCGTAGTCCACCTGGTCGTAGGTCTCGGCGCCGCGCTCATCCAGCCCATAGATCCAGAAGCCGCGGCTCTTGAGGGTCTCCAGCGCCCGGTTCAGGTTGCCCACCCGCGCCACCGGGAGGTGTTCCAGGGCGCCCGCGGCGGCCTTGGCCACGGTCTCGGTCAGCGGCGCGGCCCGCCGCTCCGGGACCACCACCCCATGGGCCCCAGCAGCATGCGCCGTGCGGATGATGGCGCCCAGGTTGTGCGGGTCCTCGATGCCGTCCAGCGCCACCAGCAGGCCGGCGCCCTCCAGCAGGTCCTCCAGCGCGCAGTATTGGTGCGCCGCGCCCAGCGCGAGCACGCCTTGATGGGTTGCGCCGCCGCTCAGGCGGTCCAGCGTCTCCCGGTTCTCAAAGCGCAGGGGAACGGAGAGTTGGCGGCACAGGTCAATGATTTCCTGAAGCCGGTGTGAGGCGGCGCCCTTGGCGATCACCACCCGGCTCAGCGGGCGGCGGGCGCGCAGGGCCTCCAGGACGGGATGCACTCCGATGCGCAGGGCCACAGAACCATCATGCTACCGTGGCGGGGCAAGGGGAAGAGCCGGATGCGGGTCCCGGGCGGGATGTCCTCCAGAGTGCGGTAGCGCCGCGTGCCCCCTCACGCCCGGATGACCCGCATCCCAAAGAATGGCCGCCGGCGCCCTCCAGGGGCTATGGTGCGCGGCCGGCGGGCCTGTCTGTCCCGAGTTTACGCACTACTTCGCGCGGCCCGGACGCTGCCTTTCGGCAAGCGATTCAAAACACGGCAAATAGAGTCGACCGGGGTTTGCGATCGTACTGTTGCTTGCCCTTTACCTACACGTCCCGTGCTATGATCTCTGTCGGGTTCAGCACACGGTCTGGGTGACGCTTGCGGTCGACGTGGGGTCATGTGTGGGACCTGAGAGAACTGTTGGGACAATGAACCGACAGGAAAAGAATGGCCTACAACGCGCTGAACGCGAGGCTAGGACGGGTGTCGGCGGCACCGACCAGCCAGTACAGATCACTACGGAGACCGGAACAGCGGCCCCGCCAGACCACCCGTCAGGTGCCGGTCCACGGGAGGATTGTAAGGAGCGCCCAAGCCCAGAGAGCGCAGCCAAGCAGGAATGCGATTCCGCTCCACGGCAGCCTAATCCCAGTCCTCATGTTGTGCCAGCCCCACCCAACCCCCGCCAACCCAAGCACAGCCAGAACATAGCCGAACCATGGTGGAAGAGCTGGGACGGATGGAAGCGGCCGATTGAGATTGTCGGCATTCTTGGTGTGGTGTTCTATGCGATAGTGACTTACCTTCAGTGGCGCGACCTCAGACACAACTTTCAGGTTGACCAGCGCGCATGGGTTAGGGTCGAAATCGTGTTGCCCAACGTTGCGACCTCGAGTGTGGCGATGAAGGTGACAAACATGGGCAGGAGCCCCGCCGTGGAGTCTGTAATCGATGCGATGGTAGGAATAATCCCAGCGGACAGAGCCCCGTCTGCCGAGTTCATCAAGGGCCATGATCGCGTCAGTTTTGCATTGCTGTTTCCCAATCAGTGGGGTGATTTCGAGGCATCGGTAAGAAGCTCGGACGGTTCCCGGCGATCCTTCACCGAGGCTGAAGTTCAAGGGCTGATCAGCGGCAAGTCTTACATCGCAGTGTTCGGCCAGATGTGGTACAGAGACCAATTTGGCCTCCACTGGACACGGTTTTGTGACTGGAAAGCATACAATCAATACCCTGCCAAGTTCAATGCTGGACCATGCGTATCCTCTAATGCGGTCGGGGACGGAATGCCACCGGCTGAGTGGCCAGCCCCGAAAGACTGAACGCTCCCGACTGACGTAGGCACGACAGGGGAGGGCATTCAGCAGGAACAGCACAAGAAGCAGAAGCGAGCGGAATGATCCACTGGCCGCCGCAGCGATGAGGGACCTCGACACACCTTTCATACAGTACCCATTGCTACGCTCACGCGCCTTCAGGACACTAGAGCCGGATGCGGGTCCCGGGCGGGATGTCCTCCAGAGTGCGGTAGCGCCGCGTGCCCCCTCACGCCCGGATGACCCGCATCCCAAAGAATGGCCGCCGGCGCCCTCCAGGGGCTATGGTGCGCGGCCGGCGGGCCTGTCTGTCCCGAGTTTACGCACTACTTCGCGCGGCCCGGACGCTGCCTTTCGGCAAGCGATTCAAAACACGCCAAATAAAGCCGTGCGGATCTTGTGATCCATACCCGGTTGACCTTCAGCCCCGCTTCCCCGTAGGATGACGGTGTCGGGCCGCGCGATGACCAAACGTGCCGCAACCGCGGAGCAGGCGCCGGAGATACCCCAGCGGCTGTACTTCCGGATCGGAGAGGTCAGCCGCCTGGTGGGGGTTAAACCCTACGTATTGCGGTACTGGGAGCGCGAGTTCGCGGGCCTGGCGCCGCGGAAATCCTCGAGCGGACAGCGGCTGTACCGCCGTCAGGACGTCGAGCTGCTGCTCGAGATCAAGCGGCTGCTCTACGAGAAGCGGTTCACGGTGGAGGGGGCCCGCAAGCACCTGGGAGGCGCGCGTCCAGCGGCGAAGCGGCGCCTCGATTCCCGGTCCAGGCAGGACAGCCTCTTCGCGCCCGCCGCGGCCGGGTGGGAGCAGGTCCGCAAGGACTTGGCCGAGATCCTGGAGTTGCTGAAGTAGCCCTGCGGAATCAGCCCCTGCCGGCCGCCAGGTGGCGCAGCAGGCGGAGCTGCACACGGGCGCCGTCCAGCCGCCGGCTGGAGCCCCGGCGCATACGGCGCAGCCCGCCCCGCATCTGTTCGGTGACCGCCTCGAGCAACTCCCGGCGCTCGAATCCCTCGGAGAGTGCTGGTTCCACCACCCCGGGCCCAACCGCCGCCCGGCTCAGTTCCCGTTCCAGGCGCGCAACATCTCCTGATTCAATCGCTTCCAGAAGCCTCCGGGCGGCCAGGGCCGTCCCGGAGCCGGTGGGACACACGAGGCTGGTCACGGCTCTCTCATCGGCCGCCCCGCGGACAATTTGAGCGCGCGCAGCCCGGCATTGAGACGATAAGCCCTCTGAGGAAGGACTGTCATGATCAGGCTCACACGCCTGAACCACGTCCCCATGATGCTGAACTCGGACTTGATCGAACACGTGGAGGTGACGCCGGACACGGTGATTGCTTTGACGACGGGCCAGAAGTTCATGGTCCTGGAGTCCGCTGAGGAAGTGCGGGATCGCGTGATAGAGTTTCGCCGGGTCATTCACGCGCGCCTGTGCCAGTATCCGGACGTGCTGAGGCAACTAGAGGAGCAGGCTGCCTAGGGCCGGCTCGAGCGGAAGCGGCATGGCTGACAAAGCGCCCCAGCCCGCCAAGTCGAAAGGCAAAGTCGGCAAGCCCGACCTGGCCACCCTGAGCGGGCTGGTCCTGGCCGTGGGAGGCATTGTCGGCGGGCTGATCCTGGAGGGCGGCAAGGTCCAGGAGATTCTCCAGCCCACCGCCGCGCTGATCGTGTTCGGAGGCACCATCGGCGCGGTCATGGTGACCGTTCCCCTCCACGTCTTCCTGGGCGCCGGCAAACGCCTGATGGCGGTCTTCTTCGAGAAGCAAGAGACCCCGCAGGTCGTCATCGAGGAGCTGATCGGGTATGCCACCAAGGCCCGCAAGAACGGCATCGTGGCGCTGGAGCACGAAGCCGAACAGGTCGAGGACCCCTTCCTGCGCAAGGCCCTCAACCTGGCCGTGGACGGCACCGACCTGCAAGAGATCCGCAAGATGATGGAGCTGGAGATCGGCGTGGACGAACACCACCACGAGGCCGAGGCCAAGGTCTTCGAAGCCGCCGGCGGCTACGCCCCCACCATCGGGATCATCGGCGCCGTGCTGGGCCTCATCCAGGTGATGAAGCACCTGGCCGACATCGAGGAGGTGGGCCATGGCATCGCCGTGGCCTTCGTGGCCACCATCTACGGCGTCGGCTCGGCTAACATCCTCTTCCTGCCCGCGGCCAACAAGATCCGCGCCCGCGCCCACCAAGCCATGCAGATCAAGGAGCTGATCCTGGAGGGCATCATCGGCATCGTCGAGGGCCTCAATCCCAAGCTGATCCGCACCAAACTGGAGGCCTACGCCCGCCAGAATCTGCCGGAGGGCAAGAAACAGAAAGCGAAGCAGGCCAAGGGCGCTCCGCAGGCGGCCCCCGCCTCGACCGCACAAGGATAGAACAGGGAGACTGCTGCTTGTAATGGCACGCAAGAAGAAACACGCCGGGCACGAAAACCACGAACGCTGGCTGGTCTCCTACGCCGACTTCATCACCCTGATGTTCGCCTTCTTCGTGGTGATGTTCGCCAGCTCGCAGACCGACAAGGGCAAGGCGGCGCAAGTCTCCGAGTCCATCCGCAAGGCCCTCGAGGAGAACCAGGTTGCCTCGGCCATCGCCGGGATCCTGGGCGGCACGGTGGATGACAAGGGCAAAGGCAACGCCATGCTGAGGGGCCCCGGCGGCGCCAAACCCGAGGCCCTTTATCCCGAAGCCCGCCAGCAGATTCTGGCCGAGCTGCTGCCTTCGCTCCAGTTCCTCAGCAAGGAACTCCAGGCCGAGATCGCCGGTGGCAAGTTGCAGATCAAGCTGCAAAGCCGCGGGCTGGTAGTGAGCCTGATGGAGGCCGCCTTCTTCCCCTCCGGCGAGGACGCCATAGACCCGCGCACCTATCCCACGCTGGAGAAGATCGCCAGCGCCATCCTGGCCTTGCCGAATCCGGTGCGCCTGGAGGGCCACACCGACTCGGTGCCTATCCACAACGTCCGCTTCGCCAGCAATTGGGAGCTGTCGGCGGCCCGGGCCGTGGCCATGTTGCGGCTGCTCAATCAGCGCTTCCAGATCCCGGTCGAGCGCATGGCCATCGCCGGCTACGCCGAGACGGTCCCGGCGGATACCAACGACACCGCCGAGGGCCGCGCGCGCAACCGCCGCGTGGACCTGGTCATCCTCAACAAGATCGGCATGGAAGTCGAACCGCCGGTTACGGCCCCGGCCAAGCCCGCCGCGCCGGCCAGGCACTGACGAACCGAAGCCGCGAAGGGCCGGCCGCGGCGATGACCAAGTCTGGTATCCTGAGCTTCGAAAGGACTGGCCCGGCGTGAACCCGCTCCTGAAAAGAATATCCGTGGATCCCGAGGTCTGCTTCGGCAAGCCGTGCATTCGCGGCACGCGGATTTGGGTTTCCCTGCTGTTGGACTTCCTCGCTTCGGGAATGACCATGGAACAGATCCTGGAGGAGTATCCGCATCTGACCCGTGATGACATTCTGGCGGCCATCGCTTACGGCGCCGAGATGAGCCGCGGCCGGTTTGTTGAACTGCCCGGGCAGAGCGCGGCATGAAGTTCAAGCTCGATGAGAACCTCGGCCCTCGGACCGCGGGGCTGATTGCCGAGGCCGGACACGACGTAGCTACCGTCGCGCAGGAGAAGCTGAGCGGAACCAGCGACGCGCGCCTTTTTGAGATCTGCATCGCCGAGCGGCGCTGCCTGATTACGCTGGACCTCGACTTCGCCGACGTACTGCGATTCCCGCCGCACAAGACCGCCGGGATAGCTGTGTTGCGCCTGCCGCGCGCAGCGTCTCCGGGCCTGTTGACGGGGCTGGTTCGTAGCCTGCTGGACGCGCTTCAAAGCGCATCGATTGCCGGTCAGCTTTGGGTTGTCGAACCGGGCCGTATCCGCGTCCACGCCAAGCACTGAAATCGGGCGCCGGCACCTGGCGCATCGGGTGGTATAGTGGCTGGTGTGATCAGGCTGGTCAATGCCGAGAAGTACTTCCAGGCGGGCAACACCAAGACCTTCGTGCTGCGCCGCATCAACCTCGAGATCCAGGATGGTGATTTCGTCACCATCATGGGGCCCTCGGGGGCCGGCAAGTCCACCTTGCTGGCCATCCTGGGGATGCTGGACGGCGCCTGGAGCGGCGAGTTCTACTTCCTGGACCAGCCCGTGCATAAGCTCAACCCCAGGCAGCGGGTGGAACTGAACAAGCGCTACATCGGGTTCGTCTTCCAGAGCTACCACCTGCTGGACAACCTCACCGTCTACGAGAACCTGGACCTGCCGCTCAGCTATCGCAACATGAAGTCCAGCCAGCGCGCCGGGCTGGTCTGCGATGCCCTGGACCGTTTCCAGATCGTGGGCAAGAAAGACCTCTACCCCAGCCAGCTCTCCGGCGGCCAGCAGCAGCTTGTAGCCGTGGCCCGCGCGGTGATCGCCAACCCCAAGCTCATCCTTGCCGATGAGCCTACGGGCAACCTGCATTCCGCCCAGGGCCGCGAAATCATGGAGCTGTTCAAGAAGCTCAACCAGGAAGGCGCGACCATCATCCAGGTCACCCACAACGAGCAGAACGCCGCCTACAGCCACCGCATCATCAACCTGCTGGACGGCTGGATTGTCAGCTAGTCCCGTGACCGCCTCGTAGAGTTCGCGCCTCCTTCTGCGTATGCCCGTGTTGGCTCACCGCCTAGACGCTCGGGAAGGCACTGAATCAGGCGGTCACGGGACTAGCGGTCGCCCTGGCTGCTACCGGTTACTATAGGAAGAGCATGAGCGCCCCGCCGGCCATCGCCGTCTCCCAGTTGCGCAAGCTCTACGGCGAGAAGGCCGCGGTGGACGGCCTGACGCTGGCGGTCCCCCGCGGCTGCTTCTTCGGTTTCCTGGGTCCCAACGGCGCGGGCAAGACCACCACCATCCGCATGCTGCTGGGCTTGTTGACGCCCAGCGAGGGTGCGATTGAAGTGCTGGGCCGGCCCATGCCTGAGGAGGCGCTCGAGATCAAGCGGCGCCTGGGCGTGGTGCCGGAGGAATCGGTGCTGTTCGACCGCCTCACCGGGGCGGAGTACCTGGAGTTCGCCGGGCGCATGTACGGGCTGGCGCGCGGGGTGGCGGCGGCCCGGGCGCGCGAACTGCTCGGCCTGTTCGAGCTGGGGGCGCAGCCCAAGAAGCTGATTGCCGACTATTCCAAAGGCATGCGCAAGCGCCTCAGCATGGCCGCCGCGCTGATACACCGGCCCGAGCTGTTCCTGCTGGACGAGCCTTTCGAGGGCGTGGATGCCGTCGGCGCGCGCATGATGAAAGACCTGCTGCTGGACCAGGTGCGCCAGGGCGCCACGGTCTTCCTCACCTCGCACGTGCTGGAAGTAGTCGAGCGGCTGTGCGACCGGGTGGCCATAATCGACCGTGGCCGACTGGTGCTGGAAGGGGCTACCGCGGAGCTGCGCAGCGGCGCCGAGACCCTCGAGGACGTCTTCGTGCGGCTGGTGGGGGGCGAGCGCGCCATCGAGCGCCTGGACTGGCTGCGATGACGCCTACCCGCATTCCGGCCATCCTGCGGGCGCAATGGCGATCCCTGTGGAACCTGCGGCTGGCCAAAGGCCGGGGCGGCCGTCTGCTGGGCCTGGCGCTGGCCCTGGTCTGGTACGGCCTGTGGACGCTGCTGGCCATCAGCGCCGCCGTGCTTCTGGCCAGCGCGAGGCGCCTGGACGACATCGCCGCGACCCTGCCCTGGGCCTTGATGCTGGTGCTGGGCTACTGGCAGTTGCCCCCCGTGCTGACGGCGGGCCTGGGCGCCGGGCTGAACCTGGAAAAGCTGCTGATCTTCCCCATCCCCGAGCGGGAGCTCTTCGTGATCGAGGTCCTGCTGCGGCTCACCACAGGTCTGGAGATGCTGCTGGTGCTGTGTGGCGTGGCGCTGGGCCTGCTCCTGAACCCGGCCGCGCCCGGAGCGGCGGTCCTGGCCGCACTGGTGCTGTTCGCGCTGCTCAACCTGACGCTGGCGGCCGGGCTGCGCAACCTGCTCGAGCGCCTGGTGGCGCGCAAGCACGTGCAAGAGGCGCTGGTCCTGCTGCTGGTGCTGGGCGCGGCCATGCCCCAGCTCATCGCCCTTACCGGTGTCCCGCCGTTTGTGAAGACCGCCCTGGCCCAAGGCATGCCGGGGGCATGGCCCTGGAACGCGGCGGCCCACGTGGCGGTGGGCCACGGCACACTCGCCGACTGGGCGGCGCTCGGCGCCTGGACGCTGGCGGCCTGCCTGTTCGGACGCTGGCAGTTCTCCCGAAGCCTGCGGCACGACGCCGCCCGTGTGGCCTCCGCCGCCCGGCCCGCGCCCCGCTCCGGGCCCTGGGCCGACCGCCTCTACCGCCTTCCCGAGCGCTTCCTGCCCGACCCGCTGGCCGCGCTGGTGGGAAAGGAACTCCGCTCCTTGTTCCGGACGCCTCGCTTCCGCCTGGTCTTCCTGATGGGCTTCACCTTCGGATTCCTGATCTGGGCCCCGCTGTGGCAGAACCATCGCATCCGGCTGCTGCCGGCCCCAGAGGATCTGGCCGTGCTCATGAGCGTCTACGCCCTGCTGCTGCTCTCGGAGGTGGTCTTCTGGAACGTGCTGGGCTTCGACCGCGCGGCCGTGCAGTTCTATTTCTCCGCGCCGGCGTCCTTCGCGACGGTGCTGCTGGCGAAGAACCTGGCCGCCGGCGTGGTGGTGCTGCTGGAGGTCAGCCTGATCACCGCGGTAACCCTGGCGCTGCGCCTGCCCGTGACCGCAGCCAAGATAGTGGAGACCTATGCCGTGCTCCTCATTCTTTCCGTATACATGACCGCGGCGGGGAATCTCAGCTCCCTTTATTGGGCGCGGCCGGTGAACCCGGACCACGCCTGGGGCCGCACCTCGCGGGGACGCTCGCATGCCTTGATGGTGCTGGGGTTTCCGCTGCTAGGTCTCCCGGTGATCGCCGCTTACGTGGCCCGGCATTTTCTTGAAAGCCGGGGCATCTTCGCCGGCGGGCTGGCGCTGGCCGCTCTCATCGGCCTGGCCGCCTACCGGGCGGCCCTGCGCGCCGCCGCCCGGCGCGCCGATTGCGAGCGCGAAACCCTGCTGGCCCTTTTGATCCCCGGCGCCGGCCCGGTGACGGGGTGAGCGATGCGTCGAGGGCGGCGCCTCAGCCTTTCTCGTCAGGTGTGAAACCGATGCGGCGCTTCGGCGGGAGCACTGGCGGTTCCATCAGTTTCTTGATGGCCGCAAACACGGCACGGAACCGCTCGTCGTACTTCTCCTCCATTTCGGCGATCTTATGGGCCAGTTCTCGATGGGTTGCCAGGACCTCACGTAGCTTCACGAAGGCCCGCACGACCTGGACGCTGGCACGCACGGCCACCTTGCTGTTCAGGACATTCGCCAGCATCACGGCGCCGTGTTCGGTGAAGGCATAGGGCAAGGCGGGGGAGAACTTCAGCCGCTGGAGGTGGTCGCAATCTGCGACCACCTCGGTTTTCTCTTGGGCGGTGAGCTGGAACATGAAATCCTGGGGGAAACGATCACGATTCCGCTTCACCTGTTCGTTGAGCCGCTTGGTTCTTACGCCGTAAAGCCTGGCCAGATCCGCATCCAGCATAACCCTGGCTCCGCGGATGAGCAAGATCTTGCGTTCGATGGCGTCGAGTGGAATGAGCTCCCTGCCTGGCATCGGTGCCCGGCTGCCCTGCCTCAGATCAGGCTTGGTCCCCAGCCCGACGCAAACAACAACAGCAGCGTATCACAGTGTGACCATGGGTAACCGGCTCATGCCTCCCAGACTGTCGGAAGAGCGCTCCCGGCCCCACCGGGCTGCGCCCGGGTCGCCGCTCGCAAGGCTAGGTGCCCTGTCTGCACCGTGGGGCAGGCCGTTTGGCCTGCCGCCGAATCGATTCTTCACAGCCCCGTCAGCGAGGGGTCAAGCCACGTCCGCCGCGCAGGCTGCCAGTTCCGCGGGCGTGCAGGTGACCAGGGTCTTCTCCATGTCCTGGCCGG
>VFZS01000098.1 GCA_016871095.1 Acidobacteriota bacterium | reverse complement strand
ACGCTTCCTTCGGTGGCCGAACGGGTGGGTGACCTCTCCGAGTTGCTTCGCATTCCGGGCGGCAGCGCCTACCAGATCTACGACCCCTTCAGCACCGCCGCGGCCCCCGGCGGCCGCTTCAGCCGGCAGCCCATCCCCAACAACGTCATCCCCAGGAGCCGGCTGGATACGGTGGGCCTCAACCTGGCCGCGCTCTATCCCCTGCCCAACCTGGCGGGAACCGTGGACGGACGCAACAACTTCTTCCTGTCGAACAAGGCCATCCAGAAAACCTCGCAGCAGCTCCTGCGCCTGGACCACGCCTTCAGCGAGAACCACCGCTCGTTCCTGCGGCTGCACTACGACTTCTGGAAGGAGAACAAGAACGAGAGTTTTGGCACCAACATCCAGGGGCTGTTCTCCAACCGTCCCAACCGCGGCGTGGCGCTGGACGATGTGATCGTGCTCAACCCCACGCTGGTGTTGAATCTGCGCTACGGCTTCACCAGCACCAAGTGGTGGGAATTCCGCCGCTCGCGCGGCTACGATCTGGCCAGCCTGGGTTTTTCGCCGGCCCTGCTGAGACTCACGGAGAGGGACAAATCGCCTATCCCCCGCGTCCAGGCAGGCGCATTCACCTCCCTGTCCAACTGGGAGAACGGCGACGGCACGAACTCCAGCCTGACGCACAGCCTGGCCGCGAACTTCACCAAGCTGCAAGGCAGTCACGCCCTGCGGTTCGGCGCGGAATTCCGCCTGGAGCGCAGCTTCAACGACCGCCGTCCCACCGGCTTGGCGCCGGACTACTCCTTTGCCACCACTTACACGCGGGGACCGTTGGACAATTCTCCGGCCGCCAGCATCGGCCAGGAGCTGGCCGCCATGCTGATGGGCATTCCCGGCGGCACGATGGACGTTACCGCCAGCTCCGCGCTCCAGGACAGGTTCTTCGGCCTGTACTTCCAGGATGACCTCAAGCTCACCTCCCGGCTGACGTTGAATCTTGGTATGCGCTGGGAATATGAAAGCCCGGTGACCGAGCGCTACAACCGGCTGGTGGCGGGTTTCGACTTCACCACCCCCAACCCCATCGAAGCGGTCGCGCGGGCCAACTACGCCAAGAGCCCCATCCCGGAGCTGCCCGCCGCCAGCTTCCGTGCGCCGGGCGGACTGACCTGGGTGAATCAGGCCGGTCTCGGCCGCAGTCCCTTCCGGGACGAGAAGAACGCCTGGATGCCGCGCATCGGGCTGGCCTATCAGGTCGATGCGAAGACGGTCGTGCGGGGCGGCTACGGCATCTTCTACACGGTCCACGGCATCTACACCATCGTGCCGATTCAGACCGGATTCTCGCAATCGACTCCCATACAGGCATCTCTGGACAGCGGCTTGACCTACATTGCCACTACCGCCGATCCGTTTCCGCGGGGATTGCTGCAACCGGCGGGAACCAGCAGCGGGCTGAGGCAGAACCTCGGGCAGGGGATCACCTTCCACGGCGCGGACAAGAAGCGCTCCTACTCGCAGCGCTGGTCGCTGGGCGCCCAGCGCATACTGCCGGGCGAATTCATGCTGGAGGCGTCCTATGTGGGCAGCCGCGTCACCAGGCTGATGGTCAGCCGGGAGTACAACTCCACCCCGGCCCAGTATCTCAGCACCAGCCCCCTGCGGGACCAGCCCACCATCGACTTTGTGAGCGCGACTTTTCCGAGCCCGTTCTACGGCATCGACCCCATCTATGCACGGAACATGTCCCGCGGCAACCTGCTGCGGCCCTATCCCCAGTTCGGCTCCGTCAGCAGCCCGGACCCGGCCGGATACTCCTGGTATCACTCGCTCCAGATGCGCGGCGAGAAGCGGTTCTCGCAAGGGTACACCGTGCAGCTTGCCTACACCTTCTCGAAGCTGATGGAGGCGACGGAGTTCCTCAACTCCACCGATCCGATGCCCTACGAAACCATCTCCGCGCTGGACCGTCCGCACCGGCTGGCGGCCAGCGGCATCTGGGAGATCCCGCTGGGCCGGGGACGCCGGTTCGGCGCCGCCTGGCCCCGCCCGGTGGAAGCGGTTGTGGGCGGCTGGCAGCTCGGCGCGGTGATATCGCGCCAGAGCGGCGCGCCGCTGGGATTCGGCAACTCCATCTTCATCGGGAATATCAAGGACATTGCGCTGCCCAAGAGCCAGCGGGAGGTGGACCGGTGGTTCAACACGGCGGCCGGTTTCAACCGCAACTCGCAGCAGCAGCTCGCCAGCAACCTGCGCGCCTTCCCCTTGCGGTTCAGCGGCGTGCGCGGCGACGACCAGCGGAGCTGGGACTTCTCGATCGTGAAGAAGTTCCGGCTGTGCGGAGAGCGCACCACGCTGCAATTGCGCGCCGACGTGTACAACGGCTGGAACCAGACCAACTTCTCCAATCCCAACACCGCTCCGACCAACAGCGCCTTCGGCCGCATCACCGCCACGGCCGGGGACGCGCGCAACTGGCAGCTCGGGATGAAGCTGGCCTTCTGAGAGCGGGCGGGGCGCCGGTCAGCGGTACTCCCGCAGGCGGATATGGCGGAACATGATCACGGTGTTGCGGTCGTGGAGCTGCAACCCGATGGGGCCGGTCTTGGGCCGCTCGGGCAGCCCCGGGAACTCCGAGACCGCGACGCCGTTGAGTCGCACGCGAATCACCCCGCTGCGGGACTCGATTTCAAGCGTGTTCCAGTCGCTCGTGCGCTGCACGCCGGGCTGGGCGGGCGCGAACAGGTACACGCTGCCGGAGACCCCGTATCCTTTGCCGGAGGTGCTGCCGATCTGGATCTCGTAGCCGATGTGCGAAGGAGTGCGGTCGCGGGTCCACTCCGTGCCGACGGCCCAGCGGGCGCGCGAGGAGTCACGGATGGAGACGCCGCTGTTGCCGCCCAGGCGGGTCCAGTAGTCCAGGCGCAGGTCGAACTCGGCGAACTCGCGCTCGGTGTAGAGCCAGGCCTGGTGCAGGCAGGGCTTCCTGGGATCGCACTGGCCCAGCAGCGTGCCATCGCGCAGAACCATCCACACGCCGTCGCCGACGGTCTGCCAACCCTCCAGGTTCTGGCCGTTGAACAGGTCCACCCACTTGCCCGGGCGCGGCGGGCCGCTGGCCAACAACCCCGCCGCGAACACGCCCCAAAGCGCTATCAGCTTCACGTGAGTACCTCTCATCCGGCTCTGCCGCCGCGGCCTCGCGCCGGCGCGGGCCGCTCGGAGCGAAGCTGGGCCAGGGCCCGGAGGGCCGGGCCAAGGATGGATTCGTCGGGCTTCCGGCCGAGCGTTTTCGCCAGGGCGAGGGTGTCCGCGAGCAGGGTCCCCATCAGACGAACATGCGTGACCGGAATCTCGCAAAAGCAGGGCGTCAAGACCCGGACGCCTTCGTTGAGGTCAGCCAAGGCCTCCTTGCCGCGCCCCAGTCCGCGCAGAGCCACACTCCTGGCGCGGAGCGAGGCGGCCAGATCCGGGAGAAAAGCGTCCGGGCATGCCCCGGCCAGGTCCTGGAAAGTGCGCACCGCCTCGTCGGCAGCCTCCAGCGCTTCTTTCCATACCGCCATGTCGCTCAGCAGTTCGGCCAACCGAGCCAGGGAGGCGGCCAAGTCGGGCCGGAAGGCGTCCGGGCTGGACGCGGCCAGCCGGCGGTTTATGCTCACCGCTTCCTCGGCGGCGGCGCGGGCCTCCTGCTGGCGCGCCAACTGACTGAGGACGCCGGCCAGACCGTCCAGGGCCTTGGCCAGGTCCGCGAGGTGCCCGTCGCGGCGCGAGGCGCCTACGCGGCGGAAACTGCTCACCGCCTCCTGGGCGGGTTCCAGCGCCTCCTCCCAGCGGCCCATCTGACTGAAGAGGCCAGCCAACTGCACCAGGGACCGGGCCAGGTCCGAGACGTGTCTCCCGCGACGGGCGCCGGCCAGTTGCCGTTGCAGGCGGACCGCCTCTTGCGCCGCGGCAAGAGCCTCCTCCCGCCAGCCCAGATCGCTCAGCCGGTCGGCCAGATTGATCAGTGACATCGCTCCGCTGGGTCCTTCCCAAGCATATCCGACTGGGTCGGTTCCGGCAATGGCAAAAGCGGCCCGCGGGTACTACAATCTCAGGTCGAAACCCAGTCCGCGCAAGCCCTCGATGATGCGGGCGCGGATGGCGCCGGCTTCCTCGAGCGACAGCGTGTGATCCGCCGCGGCCACGGTGAGGCGGAAAGACACGCTCTTGCGGCCCTCCGGGATGGGCGGGCCGGAGTACTGGCGCAGGAACTCGATATCGACCAGCGGCTCGCCGGCCAGGCGGACCGTGTGACGTTGCAGGTCGCCCACCAGCTCCCGCTCGCCCGCCACGATGGACAAGTCGAAGGCGCTGGCCGGGTGGCGGCGAATGGGCCGGTAACGCTTCTCGGGCTCGCCCAGGCGCAGGATGAGGTCCAGGTCCAAATCGAGCAGGGCCGCGCGGCCGTTCAGCAGGGAGGGGTGCAGCTCGAAGATGCGGCCCACCACCTGGCCGCGCCAGAGGAGCTCGCCGGCGCGCGCCGGGTGCTCGTAGGTGCGCGCCTCCGCCGGCCGGGCTTCCGCGCCGGGCAGCAGGCACTCGGCCGCGCGCTTCAGCTCGGCCAGCCCGGAGGCGCCGTCGCATGCGTACAGAGCCGCCATCAGGTGCGGGACCTCGCGCGGAAGGCCCTGCGGCCGCGGGTGGATCTCACGGCCGATCTCGAACAGCCGGAACGACTCGAAGTGCTTGCTGTTCTCGAGCAGGTTGCGGTAAATGCCCGGCAGGAGGCTTAGGCGCATCAGTGCCTGCTCGAGCGAGAGCGGGTTGGCGACGGCCAGGTGCGCGGCGGGGTCGAAGCCCAGTGCGCGCGCCCGCTCTTCGCTCAGGAAAGAGTAGTTGTAGACCTCGGTGAAGCCCTGCTGGGTGAATACCAGCCGCACCTGGCGGTGAAACATCCGCTCCGGACTGGCCGGCGGCTCGACCACGGCCATCAGGGGCGGCTGCGGCACGATGGTTCCGTAGCCGATCATGCGGCCGACTTCTTCCAGCAGATCGTCCTTGATGGAGATGTCGCGGGTCGCGCGCCAGCTCGGCACGGTGACCGAGAACGCGCCGGGGGCCGTCTCCTCGACACCGAAGCACAGGCGCTCGAGGATCTCGCGCACCTCGGCCGGAGCCAAAGCCCGGCCCAGTTTGCGGGTGAGCCAGTCCAGGCGCAGCTCGATGGGCGCGGGCGGAGGCATCTCCTTCTTCTGGTCCGCCAACCCGCCCACCACCTGTATGCCTGGCGAAACCTGGCGGAACATCTCGACCGCGCGGGCCAGCCCGCGCACGGTGTTCGCCGGGTCCTGGGATTTCTCGAAGCGCATCGAGGCGTCGGTGCGCAGCTTCAACTTCGCCGAAGTCCTGCGGACGCTCGAACCCAGGAAGCTGGCGCTCTCGAGCACGATGCGGCGGGTGCGCGGGCTGATGGCGCTGTCCAGGCCGCCGATGACCCCGGCCAGGGCGATGGCGCCGCGCGCGTCGGCGATCACCAGGTTCGTGGGATCCAGGCGGCAGGTCTGCTCGTTGAGCGCCACCACCATCTCGCCCTCGCGCGCGCGGCGGATGAAGATGACGTCGCCGTCGAGCAGGTCCTGGTCGAAGGCGTGCATGGGCTGCGCCAGCTCCGCCATCACGTAGTTGGTGACATCGACGATGTTGTTGATGGGGTTCAGCCCGATGGCTTCGAGGCGATGCTGGAGCCACGGCGGCGAAGGCCCTACGGTGACGTTGTCGAAGACCAGGGCGCTGTACCGCGGGCAGAGATCCAGGTCCAGGATGGACACCCCGACGGCGGGGTTGGCGGGCGGGATCAACTCCAGATTGACCGGATCGCGCAGGGGCAGGCGCAGGCTGGCGGCCACTTCGCGGGCCAGGCCGAGATGGCCCCACAGGTCGGGACGGTGGGTGACGGACTTGTTCTCGATCTCGATGATGTGGTCGGCCATCGAGGAGCCCGGCTCGCCGTACGCGTGCACGCCCTCGCACTCGGCGGTCTTCATGGTGATGAGCTGCTCGAGTTCCTGGGGCGGCGTGGTCAGCCCTTCGACCAGTTCGCACAGCCAGTTGTAGGAGAAGTTCACGCGCGCCCCCTCAGAATTGCCTCAGGAACCTCAGGTCGCCGCTTTGGAGCAGGCGGATGTCGTCGATGCCGTAGCGCATCATGGCCAGCCGGGTCAGCCCCAGGCCGAAGGCGAAGCCGCTCCACTCCTCGGGATCGATGCCGCTTATGCGCAGCACATTCGGCTGCACCAGCCCGCAGGGGAGCAGCTCCACCCAGCCGCTCTGCTTGCAGACCGGGCAGCCCGCGCCGCCGCAGATCAGGCAGTGTATGTCCAGCTCGAAGCCCGGCTCGACGAAGGGGAAGTAGCCGGGGCGCAGCCGCACCGTCACCTCGCGCCCGAAGATGTGCCGCAGCAGCAGCTTCATGAAGTAGAGGAGGTGGGCCACGGAGACCTCGCGGTCCACCAGCATGCCTTCGAGCTGGTAGAAGGTGTGCTCGTGCGAGGCGTCCACTTCCTCGTTGCGGAAGACCCGCCCCGGGGCGATCATGCGCAGAGGGGGCTTCAGCGTCTCCATGCCGCGCACCTGCACCGGCGAAGTGTGGGCGCGCAGCAGGTTGCCGTCGGCGAACCAGAAGGTGTCCTGGGCGTCGCGGGCGGGATGATCGGGCGGGGTGTTCAGGGCGTCGAAGTTGTGGTACTCGGTTTCGACCTCGGGGCCGTCGAGCACGGCGAAACCCAGCGACGTGAACAGGTCCTCGATCTCGGTCTGGATCCGGGTGAGGGGGTGCAGGCTGCCCGGGCGCACGCCGGGCGCGGGCAGGGTGAGGTCGATCCACTCGGCGTCCAGGCGCGCGCGGAGGGCCTCCTCTTCGAAGCGCGCCTTGCGCGCGGCCAGGGCCTCCTCGAGGGCCTGCTTGACCGCGTTCAGCAGCTTACCGGCGTGCGCGCGCTCCTCGGGAGCGAGCGTGCCGAGCTGCTTGCTGATTTGGGCCAGTGCGCCCTTGCGGCCCAGAGCCTCGATGCGCACGGCCTCGAGTTCCTCGGCGGAGCGGGCCGCCTCGATGCGCGCGCGGGCACTGGTCTCCACTTGGCTGAGCGTCGTCTCCAGCATGTTCAGGGGAATTCTCTATTCTAGCCCGGGAGCGGCGCAACGGGAAAGCCCGGGTTTACCGGTGCCCAACTCACTGGGGGCAGACAAATCTGACTTCCAGCGAGGGGCGCGGCGAGGTCTTGTCCCAGTCGGTGCTGACGTAGGTCTCCCCCGGAGTGGAGCACCTCACCGCGCTGACATGATCCTTCACGGAAGGTCCCGTCAGGAAGAACCTCGCGCCGCGGCAAGCGCCCGTTTCCGGGTGACTATGGAACGGCAGGTTCCGAACCGTGAATTCCTGGATGACTTGCCGGGGTGGTTGGTAGCCCGGAAAAACCGAGGTCCCGGTGAAAGTGGCGGTCTCAAGAACGGCGCCGCTCGGGCTCAGGGTCCCGGTGACTCTCACGTCGCAGTTTGCGGGTGACGGGGTGCTGCACTTGCCCGCGTACTCGAAGTTGCGCCCGCTCCAGAGCGTGCGAATAGTGACGCACGGCGTGCCGGGTGGAGGGAACAGGAGTTCCGGCACCCGGATCGTCGGCGGTACGATCCCGATCAGGGCGAGCGTGCCATCCTGCCGGCGAACCATGTGATGCCCGGTGAACAGGCCTTCTATCCGCGTGGTCTTGTGCAGCTCGGGCAGGAGCGCCGCCTCGACCTGCACCGGAATCTCCCTGGAGATATCCTTGATCGCCGGGTCAGAGGCCGAACCCCCGAGCAGTAGTTTCAGGGTGGACACTCCGGAGGAAAGGCCCGTCACTGCCGCTTCGATGCCGCGCTCCAGGCGCGCCACGTTGGGATGGCCGATGGCCATATCCAGGCACTGCGGATGCCGCGTCAGGTCCGGCCAAAATCGCTCCTCCAGATGAGGGGAGGCGCCGATCACCCTCAGGCCGCCCCGCGTCTCGCCTACGGAAAGACTCAGGCCTGTGTCCGGGACGCCCGGCAGGCGCAGTTCCGTCACTTGGTTCATATAACGATTAACGACCGGAAGGGCCAGCGTAGTCTCGCCGTTGCGCAACCGCACGCGAAGCATCTGCGTCCCCCGCCGGCAGGTGGCGTCCCAGTTCAGTACCCGGCTCGAGCTGGAGGCGGTGCGGTAGCGGCCGCAGCCTTCCAGGACGCCGTCGCCGGTGCTGGCGTCCGACTCAGCCCAATAGGTCAGGTCCACCGGCAGATAGTAGACGTCCCCGCGTTTCTGCCCGCCCAGCCGGTCGGCGATGGGGTAGGCCCCGGAATCCGGTCCCACGGGGAGTTCGCCAATCACCTGGAAAGGCACGTGCCGCCCCAAGACCGTGGGTGCCGTGAAGGCGATGCTGGCGAGGGGTGTTTCATAGCTGTGCCGGGTCTGCGCATCCGGGGACACCTCGATTCCCGCCGGGTAGTTGTACTTGAAGCCAGTGAGCATGTACAGCCGCGGGCTCAATCTGATGCTCCGCTGCGGGATTCTCCGTAAAGCGAGCTTCAGCTCATGCAAGCCGCGCAAGATCTCCAGGTTGTAAGTCATCTGTTCCAGGGTCATCTGCAACACGTCGGCCTGGAAGTCCAGGCCCGGCCCCGGCTCAGTGACGATCTGGAGGATTCCAAACCCCACCTGCTTCATCTTCAGCCACAGAAGACCCTCCGATCCGTAGTTCAAGGCCTCTTTCAGGGCCCCGCGCAGATTGTCGATGGTGTCGATGACCTGGCAGACGTTGGCGATCGTGTCGCCAACCCCGGGAGCCTGGCCGACTCCGCCGAAGGCGAGGGCCAGCCCGAGCTTCGTCTCGTTGACGTAGCCGTTCGCCATCGCCTCGTTGATCATCTGATTCACGGTGTGCAAGTCCAGCGCAGCGGCGGCCCGGAAGCCGGCCGGACGCGCCGGGCCGAGCTGCTGCTCGGCCAGCTCCAGGTTCAGCAGCTCGTCAGGGGCGCGGAAAACCGCACATCCGGTGGTGTGGGAGGGTGGCCGGGCGCAATCCCGGTCACCCGACCCGATCGAAGACCAGGTGACATCGAGCTAAGGCATGCCCCACGTGGGCGCAGGGGCCGAGCTTCAGTTTGTCGCGCCGCGAGGCCTACTTCTTCGCCACCGGCTTGTTCGCCGGGATGCGCCAGAAGTAGACGTTGCGCCCGTCCACCTCGATCTCCTTCTCGGGCTTCCAGTCGCCCATGTCGAAGGTCTGGGAGACGATGCGGGTGCCGGGCTTCAGGTCGCGCAGCAGCTTGGGCTTCAGCTTCTCGTTGAGCGAGGTGAGCAGGTACAGCGTGACGACGGTGGCCTCCTTGATATCGGCTTCGAAGAGGTCCTCGTGACGAATGGTCGCGCGGTTGCCAACGCCGGCCTGGGCGATTCTCTCCCGGGCCTCGCTGACCCTCTGGGGGTCGATGTCAATGCCGATGGCGCGGGCGCCGAAGTCCTTGGCCGCGGCCGTCACAATGCGGCCGTCGCCGCAGCCGAGATCGTAGACCACGTCGTTCTTGGTGACTTCGGCCAGCTTGAGCATGGCCTCGATCACCTCGGGCGGGGTGGGCACAAAGACCACGTCAGGCGACCGGGTCGGGGTGGGCTTCTGGGCACACGCGGTCGCGGCGACCAGCAGCAACAGCACGATCAGAGAACAAGAAATCCTTGCCAGACGCATCCAATATCCTCCATGTCTTCTTCGAGCCGCAGCTCGGACCACCCGCGGAGGTGCCTCGCCGCCCCACCCCGTTCACCTCAGCGACGGCGCCCCGCGGTGAATCAGACATTATACACCGCGGAGGCGGCTGTGGGGCGCGGCGTTCAACCCCAATAAGTCTCACCCGGAGCGAGGTGCGCCTTGACCACACCGGGATTGAGCGTCAGGCCCAGACCCGGCTGGTCCGGCACTCTAATGAAGCCCTCGCGGATGGGGGGGGTGTCCAGCAGGATGACCTGGTCCATCCAGTCGCCCCGGCCGAGGACGGTCTCGCAGGCGATGTAATCGCGGATGGAGGCGGCCCACTGCACCGTAGCCATGGTGTTGATGAGGCTGCCGGTGTTGTGGTTGGCCATGGGCAGGCCGTAGAGGTCGGCCAGGTCGGCCATGCGCCGCGTTTCCAGAAAGCCGCCGGAGTTGCGGAGGTCGGGGTGGAGGATGTCACAGCCGTGGCTGGTGACGAAGGGCAGGGCCTCGGCCCGGCGCATCCAGTTCTCGCCAGTGCAGATGGGAACGCGGGAGGCGGCCACCAGGCGGGGCCAGCTTTCCGAGTAGGCCACCAGCATGCAGTCTTCCAGCCATAGCGGGCGGATCGGCTCGACGGCCTCGGCCAGTTGGATGGCGGTGCGCAGGTCGTACTCCCAGTGGCAGTGGACCATGATGTCGTGATCCCAGCCGATGGCCTGGCGGCAGTTCTCGAAGCCCTGGCGGATACGCATCAGCTCGCGGGTGCTGAGCTGGCGGTTGGCGAGGTCGCGGCCCGGGTCGGTCTTGGGATCCGTGTGCGGGAAGCCGAACTTGTGAGCGGTGAAGCCGGCGGGGTTGGCGCGCACCTTTTCGGCCCACTCGCGGCAGGAGGCGGGGCTGAGCATGTCGCGCGGGGCGGCGTGGTCGTACATGCGCACGCGTTCGCGGAACCTGCCGCCCAGCAGGGTGGCGGCGGGCAGGCCCAGGGTCTTGCCGGCCAGGTCCCACAGCGCCATCTCGAGGCCGCTCACCGCGCGCATGAGGGCGTGCGCGGAGCCGTCCGTGCGGGTGCCCAATCCCACGAAGATGCGATCGATCTCGAGCGGGTCCTGGCCCACCAGGGCCGGTTTGAGGGCCAGCACCTGCTCCTTGACGCCTACGCCGGGGCTGCCGTAAGCTTCGCCGATGCCGAAGATGCCGGCGTCGCTTTCGATCTTGACCAGAGTGTAGGTCCGCGGCCCCTGCAACATCATGACCTTGATGTCGCGGATCTTGCTGCGTCCTCGGGCTGGGGCGGCCATGGCGTGATAGCGCGCCAGCCAGCCGCCGCCGCACGCCAGGGAGGCCCAGCGCAGCAGTTCTCGACGTGAAAAGGACCTCATCCTTCCTCCTATTCGCTCAACAGGTTCAGCAGAGCGGGCTGCGGCGCCCAGCGCACGAACGCCTCGGCGTAGGGACGGCGGATCTCCAGCCCGCGCCAGCGGTTGCAGGTGGTGTAGTAGCCGATCAGTTGCGGCTGCGCCTCGAGTTTCTTGAGCGCCTCGATCTTCTGGTCGAAGACGTCGCTGATGTCCACGTAATGATCCGGCACGAAGCCGACCCGCGAGGCGGTGCCGATGTTAGGTTCGAAGAAACGGATGTCCCAGGAGCCATGGGCCAGTTGGGCGGCCTGGATGACGCTCTGCGCGGTGATCCAGTGGGAGGGGTAGGTCAGCTCGTCCTTCCAGTGGGTGAGGATGATGTCGGGTTTGAAGTCCGCCATCTCCCGGGTGAGCAGCTCCATGCGCTCCGGAGTCATGCGCAGGGGATTGTCGCCGAAACCGAACATGCGGCCTTCGGCGCCGATGACCTGGGCGCAGGCGAAGGCCTCTTTCTCGCGGATGCGGCGCACCTCGTCCAGCGAGATGCCGGGCCGCTGCTTGAAGAGCAACTGGCTCTCGTCGGTCTCCCCGTGAGTGAGCCAGATCACCTTGACCTTCGCTCCGGC
>VFZS01000097.1 GCA_016871095.1 Acidobacteriota bacterium | reverse complement strand
GACTCTGTCCGAGCGCTATCCGCTTCAGCACTTCGCCAACCAGGACTACCTGCTTTCCCACTACTACACGGCGCTTTACCCGATGGCGTTTCTGAAGATGTTGCTGCCCATGCTCATGCTGAAGGACGCCATCCTGGCCGGAAACGCCCTCTACCATCTGCTGCTGGCGCTGAGCCTGCTCGAGATCGCCTTCCGGCTGCTGCCTTCGCTGCGCTCCGCCGCGGTGTTCTTCTTTCTGTGCACGCTGTTCGGCGGCTTCGACTGGTTGCTGGAAGCGGGAGTGCCTTTCAGCCACGCCGAGTTGTGGCCGCGTTCGATCTTCGGCGCCAACCGCGAGATCTCCAGCTACTTCACTGGGGTGTACTGGGTGGCGCATCACTTCACGGCTTTCCACGCGCTGACGATGGCGCTGGTGTTCGCGCGCCAGCTCAGATTCCGGCGGCGGGCGGTCAAAATCGGCCTGCTGGGGCTGCTCGTGATCAACGCCTTCTACTCGAGCGTGTTTGCTTTCCTGCCGGCGCTGCTGCTGGGCGGGCCGGAGCTGCTGCGGCTGGCGCGGCACGCCTGGCGGACGCGGGTTTGGCCGGTGCTGGTGGCGGTCTTCCTGACGCCGCTATTCCTCTACACTAACCGGGTCCAGGCCGGCGCGCTCACCTTCGAGCCGCTGCGGCTGCGCCTGTTCGAACCGGGGTGGCTGGACGCGGCGGCGTCCTCAACTGCCTACCTGCTGCTGGCCGCGCTGGTGGATCTGGCGGGAGTCCCGCTGCTACTAGCCGCCTTCTGGCGGCGTTTCGGCGCGCGTGAGCGCCGTTGGTACGTGGCCGCGCTGATCTTCCTGTGCTCGACCGCCTGGGTAGCCTCAATCGGGTATAACAACTACTCGATGCGGGGCATGTTCCTGCCCACGCTGGTGTTCTACTTCCTGTTCGCGAAACACGCTGTCGCGTCGCTGCCCCGCCTGCGGCGGCCGGCCCTGGCGGTGCTGGCGGCCGTGCTGGCATTCGGTACCCTGAGGGAGTGGGCCTGGCTCACCTACCAACCGCTGGCGTACTCCTACTGGTACTGGGAGGTCCGGGGCCGGCAGCCGCACCCCAGTGTCGCGGGTGACTTGCGGCGCTTCTACCGCGATTTGGCCAGGGACCGGCAGGCACGCATCTATGAACCGCTGGCCGGAGATCGGTTCAGCCGCCACAAGTACAACCCCGAGAAGCTGATCCGCGGCATTCCACCCCAGGAAATGCTCGAACCGGAGCGCGAGCTGCTGCGCCACCCCAGGCGCAACTGGTTCTGGTGAGGCCAGGGTCGCGGATCCGAGATGCCGCCACATAGCCGACTGGACCACTTGCTGACGCGCGTGGCTCGGAATCGGCTTCCGAGCCGCGACCGTCAGGGAGCGGTTGGTGAGCGCAACTGGCCTACCGGCACTACCGCCGGAAGCCGCGCAGGAAGGGCGGATCCGTGAAGTCCCACAGCCGGGAGGGCTCGAGGTTGACGTCCACCGGATCCATGCTCCAGTCGTAGCAGGGCCAGGCCGTGGCGCCCTGCCAGTGCACGAACAAGCTGAAGGCGCCCAGCGCCAGGAACGCCGCGGTGAGCGGCTTGCTCGCCGGCAGACGCTGCACCACCGGGATCAGAAACCACATCAGATAGGGCAGCATGTCGGAGAGATACCGGGGCCCGTAGCTGTGGCCGCCCCACCAGTCCTCGTAAAGCCCCATCAGCAGCCAATGCAGAACTATCACCGCGATCAGGCAGGGCCGCAGCCGCCGTGCTGTTTCTCCCGGCGGCGGCAGCCGCATGCCGTAGAGCGACAGCAGCACGATGGGGGTGAAGATGAACAGCCCGCGGGCCGGGCTGACCAGGTAGCCAGCCAGCGCCTCGAAGAGGCGCGGGTGCAGGGAGAGGCCGGGGACCGGACCCCGCTGCGGGTAAAAATATGGCGCGGCCAGCCGTCCGTAAACCGCCCAATCGTGCACCACGAAGACCAGTCCCACCGGGACCGCCCAAAGCACATACGCCAGGAATTGCCGCCGGTAGCGCAGCAGCACGTACAGCGATAGAGCCGCCAGCGGCAGGATATTCGTGGGACGCAGGTAGAGGGCCAGCACCAGGGGAATCCCGGCGAACCGGATCAGGCCCGGCCTGCGCTCCGCCCGCAGGACCAGCAGCAGCGCCGCCGCCAGCATCAGCATCGAGGGTCCGTGCTGCCACAGGCCGCGGCTGGCCATGGACCAGGCCGAAGTGCAGAAGGCGAACACCAGCCCCACCAGCGCCGCGCCCAGCGGCGGGAGGCACTCCCGCGCCACCAGGTACATCAGCACTGTGGCGGCAGCCACGATCACGGATGCGACCAACACCTCGGCCGCCGCCGAGCTGCCCACCAGGTCGCCGCGCAGCAGGCTACGGCGCACCGCGGTGGGCTGGCGCTCGGCCAGGGGCCGCAGCCGCGGCTGAGCGGCCTTCAGCCCAGTCTCCAGGGCGAACACGGCTGGCAAAGCCAGCGCCCCCACGGCTATCGGGTAGTAATTGTAGTAGTGTGCGCCGGCGCACTGGCCGCGGCTCCGGACCGGGTACAGGTGACGGCCATCCGGCCACACGCACTCGATGCCGTAGAACCTGTCCTTCTCCAGCAGGTCCAGGTGCTCGTCGAGGTCCGCGTTGCGCTGATGCAGGAGGCTCAACGCGGTGTGGACGGTCCAGCGCGAATCAAAGGGCGTGGCATTGGGACTCAGGCTGTGGGTGATCCACACTGCCGCGAACAGCAACACCGGTATGGTCCAGCGCGCGCGCATCGACCAGCGATTATAGCCCCTGCCTTGCCGGGCCGCAAAGACAACTGCTATTTTCAGGGTATGTTGAGGGCTACGACGTTTCGTGAGTATGACATCCGGGGCATCGCGGATACCGAGTTCCGGGACCCCGACGTAGTAGACCTGGGGAGAGCTATCGGGACCTACCTGGGCCGTCAGACGGGCCGCAAACTCGCTCTGGGCCGGGACACGCGGTTCAGTTCGGAGCGCTTGGCCAAGGCCCTGAGCCGGGGCCTGTTAGCCAGCGGGTGTGATGTCACGGACATCGGCGTGGCGCCCACTCCCCTGCTCTACTACTCCGTATTCCACCTGAAGACCACCGGCGCGGTCATGATCACGGGGAGCCACAACCCGCCCGAGTACAACGGCTTCAAGGTGGTCTCCGGAACCACCACCATCCACGGCTCCCAGATTCAGCAGCTCCGCCGCATGATCGAGGCGGAGGACTACTCGAGCGGCGCGGGCACGCTGGCCCGGGCGGACGTGGCCGCGGCTTACGCCGAAGAGATCAGCGCGCAGTTCCGCTGGGCCCGCCGCATCAAGGTGGCCGTGGACGCCGGCAACGGCGCCGCCGGGCCGCTGATGCACCGCCTGCTGGAGCGGCTCAACTGCGAGGCCATCGAGTTGTTCTTCGAGATGGACGGCTCGTTTCCCAACCACCATCCCGATCCCACCGTCCCGGAAAACCTCAAGGATCTGACCGCGGCGGTTATCTCCGGCGGCGCCGAGCTGGGCGTGGCCTTTGACGGCGACGGCGACCGCATTGGCGCCATCGACGAGAAGGGCAACGTCCTGTGGGGCGACCAACTGCTGCTTATCTTCGGGCGCGAGATCCTCACGCGCAAGCCGGGCGCCACCTTCATCGGCGAGGTGAAGTGCTCCCAGGTGATGTACGACGAGCTGAAGCGGCTGGGCGGCAACCCCATCATGTACCGTACCGGGCACTCGCTGATCAAGGCCAAGATGAAGGAAGTGCACGCCGAGCTGGCCGGGGAGATGAGCGGTCACCTGTTCTTCGCCGACCGCTACTACGGCTACGATGACGCCCTCTACGCCGCCTGCCGCCTGATGGAGATCGTGGCCAACTCGGGCCGGCCGCTCTCGGCGCAACTGGAGGGAGTGCCGGCGGTGGTCACTACGCCGGAGATCCGCGTGGATTGCCCCGACGAGGTGAAGTTCGAGGTGGTCCGGCGCGTGGCGGAGTACTTCCGCTCGCGCTACGAGGTGGTGGACATCGACGGGGTGCGGGTGCTGTTCCCGCACGGCTGGGGGCTGGTGCGCGCCTCGAACACCCAGCCCGTCCTGGTACTGCGCTTCGAAGCCACCACGCCGGAGCTGGTGGCCGACTACAGGCGCGAGGTCGAAGAGGTCCTGGCGCGCGCTGTGAAGGGCTAGTGCAGTGCGTCGGAGATACTGTAGGCTATCCCAGTGGGGGGCAGACGATCGTTTTTCGTCGTCTGCCGTTCCGCGGGCCACACAAGACGATGGCCTGCGCCACAGGCTTGCACAGCGCGCACTCCTTTCGACGCACTACGCTAATTGCGCGGGCCGGCGCCTTCCACTCGGCCGGCCAGCGGCCTCACCACCGGCCCGCCGCAGACGCCCACGCCCGTGTTGGTCAGCGCGCTCAGGAAGTTGAACAACACCGCATAGACCGACTGCTCAGTCACCGCGTTCTTGCCCGGCATGCGGAAGTTGACGGGCAGCTCCTTGGCCAGACGCAGCCGGATGGCGTTGGGCAGCAGGCGTCCTCCGCGGTCCTTCTGGTTGGCGATGGCCAGCGGCGTCTGGAGCACCGCGCCGGTGCGCCCATCCACGTAAAACTGGCAGCGCGAGAACCAGCCCAGGTTGGCCGGGTCGGCGGCGTCGAACAACAGCAGCGGCAGCTCCCGCCCGCGCGCGGTCAGCTCGAGGGCCAGCGCCAGGGTGCCCTCCTCGAGCTTGCACTCGAAGCCGCTCTGCTGGGCGATGCTGAGAAGCACATCCGCCTCCAGCTCCAGCAGCATGTACTTGTGCGGACCGGCTTGAACGACCTGCATCTCTCTACTATTCTAGCGAGTCGCCGGAGGTGGCTTCCAGCAGCCCCGCGTGCGCGTCGTAGGCGCGCCGGTCAAAGAGCACGAAGATGACCTCGCGCACCCGGGCCTCCGCGCGCTCCAGATGACGCGCCACCGTGTCCAGCGCAATGGCCGCGGCCGCCTCCAGGGGGTAGCCGTAGGCGCCGGTGCTGATGGAAGGGAAGCTGATCGTCCGAGCGTCCCGCTCCTCCGCCATCCTCAGGCAGGTCGCATAGCAGGACGCCAGCATCCCGGCTTCGCCGTGGCGGCCGTCGCGGTAGACCGGACCCACCGCATGAAATACCCACCTGGCCGGCAGCGCCCCGGCGGTGGTGGCCACCGCGTCGCCGGTGGCGCAACGCCCGATCCGGGCCCGGATCTGGTCCAGTTCCTCCATGATGGCCGGGCCGCCGGCGCGATGGATGGCGCCATCCACGCCCCCGCCTCCGGCCAGGGCCGCGTTTGCGGCGTTGACGATGGCGTCGGCGGGCACGCGCGTTATGTCGCCCACCACCAGACGCAGAATCTTGCCCCCAGGGAATAGCTTCTCCATGACGCTATAGTAGAAAAGAGAATGCCCCCACGAAAAGCCGCTCCCGCGCTGGTGCTCTTCGACATAGACGGCACCCTCATCCGCCGTGCCGGCCCGCATCACCGGCTGGCGCTCGAGGAGGCCGTGCGCCGTGTGACAGGGCTGAAGACCACCACCGATCATATCCCCCTGCACGGGATGCTGGATCCCGACATCCTGGCGCAGATGATGCGCAACGCGGGCGCGGATGATGCGCTCATCCGGCGCGCCCTGCCGCGCATTCTGGAGATCGCTGGCGGCGTCTACGCGCGCACCGTGCCCGACATTCGGCGGAAGACCTGCCCGGGGGTACGCCGCCTGCTGGGGTGGCTGAGGCGCCGCGGCGTGCCGCTGGGGCTGGTAACCGGCAACGTGCCGCGCATCGGGTGGAAGAAGCTGGAGCGCTCCGGGCTGAAGCCCTACTTCCGCTTTGGCGCCTTCGCGGGGATGGCCCGGGACCGCGCCGCGCTGGTGCGGCTGGCCGTCCGGCAAGCGCGCCGCGAGGGCTGGATCACCCGCGATGCGCGCATTTCCCTGATCGGCGACACGCCTGGCGACGTCCGCGCCGCCCAGGCCAACGGCGTCACGGCCGTGGCCGTGGCCACCGGGATCTCGACCTTCCAGGAGCTGTCCGCCCACGCCCCTGATCTGCTGCTCGAGGACCTTCGCGCACTCCGCCTGAAGATGCTGCTGTAGCGATGTCCAGGGAAGCCCAGTCGTTCGAGGTCAAGCGCGCCGAGGTGGAGTTCCACAAGTTTGCCTCCCTGGGCGAGCCGGAACGCGCCGTAGCCGTCTACAGCGAGGAGAACGTCCGCCGCGGAGCGCTGATCCGCGGACACCAGGAGTTCATCGGCGCGCTCTCGCCGTTTCTGGAGATCGGCGCCAACGCCGGCCACACCAGCTACATGCTGGTGAACGAGTTCGGCGCCGAGGGTTTTGCCCTGGACATCTCCGCCGACGCCTTGCGCTACGGAACCGTGCTTCAGGAGCGGTGGAACCTGAGCAAGGCCCCTGTGCGCATCGCTGGCGACGCTGTGAAGCTCCCCTTTCGCGACGAATCGCTGCGCCTGGTGCTGGCCTACCAGATGCTCAGCCAGTTCCTGGACATCGAGAGCGTCATCGTCGAAGTCAAGCGGGTCCTGGCGCCCGGCGGTGTCTTTGTCTTCGGCGAAGAGCCGCTCAAGCGCCTGCTCAGCTTGGGCCTGTACCGCTGCCCCTACGAGAGGGAGATGAAGCCCTGGGAGCGGAAGCTCTACGAGTGGGGTGTGCTCGGATACCTGGTCAAGGACGTGGTGGGCGCCGGACAGGAGGAAAGCTACGGCATCCGCCAGAACCACAGCCTCTGCCTCAGGGACTGGGACCGGATGATCCGGAAGCACTTCGTGGCGCAGGAATACGACGTGTTTGTCCGGGAGCAGGGCTGGGCGCAGCGCTGGGTGAAGAAGCTGGCGGTGCGGTTGGATCCTTATCGCTCGGTGTGGCGCGCCGCCCACCTGCTGGGAGGCACGTTGAGCGCAGCCTGCCGCAAAGCGGGCACGCCCCCGGAGACGGCGCGCGGCATGGAGCGCTTCGAGAACCTGCTGCGCTGCCCGGACTGCGCCGGCTACCTCATCCGCCGTGGCCAGGACCTGCTGGTATGCACGCGCTGCCGCTTCGCCGCGGCCAGCGAGGACGGCGTCTACAACCTGCTGTCGTCGAAGGACCGCGCGGCCCTCTATCCGGGCGACCGTGAGGATGTCATCGACTTCTCCCTGCCCGGTCACGAAGACCGCCTGGCGGAAGGCTGGTATGACGTCGAGGGCGTTTACGGCAACAAGTACCGGTGGATGGGTGCGCGCGCCGCGGCCCGCCTCCGGCGCGTCGAAGCCGGACCGCAGCGCGTGCGCATTCGCGGCTTCGCCCACGAACAGGCCTTCGCTCAGCGCCAGCCGGTGAAGATCTCCGTCACGGCCAACCGCCGCCCGCTGCGCGGGATGAAGCTCCGTCGTCCGGGCCTCTTCATCTATGAGGCGGATCTTTTCGAGGCCGACGATTACCAGATCGACATAGCCGCCGGTCCCACCTGGCGCGTGCCCGTGGACGACCGGCCCCTAACCGTGATCATCAGTCTGATCCGCCTGGCGCCCCGCTGAGTCCGCGGATAGCCTGAGTACAGACCACTACTTGAGCGGCCGGGCCGAGCCCAGGTAGATGGCGTTCAACAGCAGCTTGAAGGTGCCGAAGGGCTGTCCGCGAAACTGCGGCGCGAAGCCGAACAGCACCACGCGGCCCGCCCCGTGCCGCGCCTCCAGCAGCAGGTGCTTGCCCAGGACCACGCGCTCGCCGCTGACCCAGCCGCTGGCCAGCAGGTCCTTGGCGGCGTAGCGGGCCACCGAGCGGATCTGGCGGTCGCCCGTGTTGAACTCGTCCAGCAGCCCGATGTCCCAGGCGTGTCCGCCGCGCGAGAAGACGATGGCCTCCTTGGGCATGCCGAAGGCCAGAGGCTGTGTGTTGTCCACGGTGATGCGCAGCAGCGAGCCGGGGCAGTAGAACGAGGCCGCGGCGGCCTCCGGCGCTCTGCCCCCTTCCCCACCCGAGGAGCGCAGCACATTGCGGACCGAGAGCGGGAAAAACTGGATGGGCAGATCAACCGCGTCATTCAGCGCGATCAAAGTGCCGCCCCGAAGCACGAACTGCTCAAGCTGATGCAGCCCCTGGAGCCCGATGCC
The DNA here is from genome assembly GCA_016871095.1 of Acidobacteriota bacterium. Lineage (GTDB taxonomy): Bacteria > Acidobacteriota > Terriglobia > Bryobacterales > Bryobacteraceae > VFZS01. The sequence goes on along the minus strand of VFZS01000097.1, from coordinate 3,622 downwards.
GCCGGTGTGCTCGGGGCGCGGTTGCGACTTGGCGGCATCCACGGTGGCGTCGCGGCCCGTGCCGCGCTCGCCCGGGCGAATGCCGTGCAGTATCGAGGCCGTGCTCTGCGAGGCCAGGATGATAGTGTCGAGCCGGGAACGCAGATCGGGCTTCTGGAAATCGTCGTTGCGCAGCACGGTGTAGGGCACCTTGAAGTAGTCCAGCACCCACTGCGTCCAGCCGGTGTCCATGTTGGCGGTCCACGCCTCGTACAGCGCGGCACGGGGGCGACGCAACTCGAAGGCGGCCTGGGCAAAGGCGCCGGCGGGGGACCGGCCCTCGACCAGAATCGCGCCGTCGGCCGCCCAGCGGACTTTCGCGCCCCGCTCCAGCAGTTCCGCCGTGGCCACGAAGGAAATGTTCTCGCGATGATCCAGCGACGGAGCGGGCGGCGCGATCTCGCCCGCTGGTTCCAGGGCGGCCTCGAACGGCTCGTCGATGCGATCGACCGACACGCCCATCTGCATGCGCAAGGTCCAGCCGGCGATGTCGTAGGGCCTCCGGGTCGGCCCGGTGCTGCCGGTGCGCAGCTCGGGGTACTTCTGCGGCTCCATCAGGTCCATCAGATACGCGCGGAAGGGCTGTCCCGCCAGCAGCACGTGCGTCCCCGCACCGTAAGACTTGCCGCCGGCCTCGAAGGCGGCGCGGGCGCGGCGCACCTCGATGCCGGACAGCGCCAGCCGGCGCAGCATCTCCAGCGCGCTCGAACGGTCCCACTGCTCGAGCGGAATCACATAAGCGTAGGGCTTGCCCTTGCGCCCGGCCTCCATCTGCGCGCGCGCCATCTCGTGGGCCTTGTGGAGGAAGTGAGCCGGGCGCGCGGAGGCCAGCTCCAGAATGGCGAAATCCGCGGTGAGCATGTAGTCGATGGCGTCGCGCACGCCCCATTTGCCGCCGAGCCACGGGAGCGGATAGAAGATGCTGGGCTCGCGCGTGGGCATGCCGTTGGAGAAGCGCTCGGGCAAGTCACCGGCCTGGTAGGTGCGCGGCGTGCCGTACTGGTAGCCCGCCGTTTCGGTGAGAATCCCGTGCATGTTGTGGAACGCCGGCACCGAGCGCAGCCCGCCGCTCCACCAGGCGTCGAATCCGACGTGGGAGATCACCCCGGGTTTGTTCTCGCGCGCGAAGCGCTCCTTCATAGCCCCGCCGATCAGGGTGATGCCCTCCATGACCGCCGCGGGGACGTGCGGGTTCAGCGGGTCGGCGTAGGGCGGCACGAAGATGCGCGCCGGGAAGGGCGCCACCTGGTGCTGGTTGTAGACGATCTGCGGGAACCACTCCTGGAACAGCATCCGGGTGATGTGGCGGGTCTCCTCCAGGTTGAGCATGAAATAGTCGCGGTTGTTGTCGTGCCCGGCGTACTTCTGATACAGCCACGGCAGGCGCGCCAGCTCGTGCGGCGTGCCCAGGTTCTTCTGGTACCAATGAGCCACCCAGTCGAGGCCGTCGGGGTTGATGCATGGCGCCTGGAGCAGGATGACGTTCTGGCGGATGCGACGCGCTTCCTCGTCCTCCCGCGTCAGCAACCGGTAGGCCAGCTCGGGCGCGTGCTGCGCCGGGGCCACTTCCGTGGCGTGCATGCCGGAGTCGATCCACACTATGGCCTTGCCCTCCTCGGCCAGCCGGCGGGCTTCCGCGGCCTCGGCCGCTCCCAGCGCCAGGCGCCGGCTGATCTGGCGATAGCGCTCCAGGTTCTTCAGGTTCTCCGGAGCCGAGATGAACACCAGGTACATGGGTTTGCCGTGGGAGCTCTTGCCGAACTCGACCATCCGCAGCCGGTCGCTGGCGCGTTCCAGCGCCTGGAAGTAGCCAACGATCTGCTGGTAGTCGGCGAGTTTGTAGTCCTGGCCAGGCTCGAAGCCCAGCAGGTCTTTGGGAGCGGGCACGCCGGCCCACAGGGTCGCGCCCAGGAGAATTGCGAGTAGTTTCCGCATGGTGGTGAGAAACATCCTATTATGCCTGTAATGGGACATTCCGCGAGCGGGACATTCCGCGTGGGCTTGATCCAGATGGCCTGCGCCAAGGACCCTAACGAAAACCTGGCCAAGGCGCAATGGCGCATCCGGGAAGCGGCCGGGCGCGGGGCACAGATCGTCTGCCTCCAGGAGTTGTTCCGCAGCGAATATTTCTGCCGGCAGCAGAACGCGGAGATGTTCGCGCTTTCCGAGCCGGTGCCCGGGCAAACCACCGCCGTCCTGGGGACGCTGGCGCGTGAGCTGAAGGTAGTGCTGATCGCGCCGGTCTTCGAGCGCCGCGCGCCGGGCCTCTATCACAACAGCGCCGCCATCATCGACGCCGACGGGAGCCTCCTCGGCCTCTACCGGAAGATGCACATCCCGGACGACCCGCTCTACTACGAGAAGTTCTTCTTCGCGCCCGGGGACCTGGGTTTTACCTGTTTCGATTCGCGCTACGCCCGGCTGGGCGTGCTCATCTGCTGGGACCAGTGGTATCCCGAAGCCGCGCGGGCGGCCGCGCTGGGCGGCGCCTCCATCCTGTTCTACCCCACTGCTATCGGCTGGCACCCGGCGGAGAAACCGCAACACGGAGCGGCGCAACTGGAGGCCTGGCGGATGATCCAGCGCGCCCACGCCATCGCCAACGGCATCTACGTCGCCGCGGTGAACCGCGTGGGCCGCGAGGGGCCGCCCGAAGCGAGCCTCGAATTCTGGGGATCCTCCTTCGTCGCCGATCCCTTCGGGGTGCTGCTGGCGGAAGCTTTCACGGATAAGGAAGAAACCCTGGTGGTCGAATGCGACCCCCGCCGCGTCGAGCAGGTGCGGCAGAGCTGGCCTTTCTTGCGCGACCGCCGCATCGACGCCTACAGCCCCCTGCTGGAGCGCTGGCGGCACTGAGAAATCGGGGGCTGTGCTGGTCCAGGTTGGCTGTTCGCACCGCCCCGATAGCTCTGAGGAGTTGGCGGAGACTCCAGGAATCCCCGCCAACGTGTACCGGAAAGGTCCTTGACGCTACCCTGTACGCTCGCATACCGTGGTGTTGGGCTACGGTGCTGCCCCCGCATACCGATGCGCCAGCAGCGGAGTCGTCCGGCGGTCAGCAAGTATGACGAACTCGGAAGTCAGAGCTTGGTACTGCAAGCGAGTCAAAGAGATCCTAAACCGGAACTGCGAGTGGATAGCGCAGGGAGTGCCACTGCGGGAACGTGCGTTGCGCGCCTGGAAGCTGCGGCTTGAAGCGTGCATTCAAGCGCGCTCAAAGATGGAAAACGCCTGGGAGGTTGAGGTGCTTCGTCGGCGTAACGAGCTCAAGTATGGGTACCCTGATGGACCGGGCTTCGAACAGACTTTGGCGCGAGCCATCGAGAACGGCTTTCTGGGCGACGAGGCCTATGAAGAAATCATTCGGGCTGCACTACGAACCGATCCGGTCACAGATCAAAGATTCTCCGGCGCCGCGGTTCAGGACGGCGGTTCGCTTTGAGTTTTGTTAACCTTACGGGCGCAAGGCCGAGCCTTCCTAAAGCGGGCCGGGCCTACAGTCGATCAGAGGGCATGTATGATGTTGGTAGCGAGGAGTCAGCAATGGCGACTGCGGCGCAACCGTCAATGGACCTTCGAGCAT
>VFZS01000096.1 GCA_016871095.1 Acidobacteriota bacterium | reverse complement strand
CGATGCGGTTCATCCAGGGATCCCGCACGAGGCCGCTGGCCAGCACCTTGGCGCCCTCCACGGTCGCGATGTCCGGCCGGTGCAACTTCAACTGCCGCGCGATGTCGCTCATCGACGGAATGGCACGGTCGTTCAGCACCGCCGCCTGCAACTTCCAGACGTTGTCACGCACCCGGGTCACCACCGGCTCCTGCAGGCTGAGCCGCGGCAGGTGGTGCGCGTGGAACAGCACGAAAGCCGCGTTGCGGTGGCACTCCTCCTCGAGCAGGAACCCTTCCGGCGGCCGCTCCGTGTCGTGCCGGTAGCCGCCGATCTCGATGTCCCCGTACTGCGGGTGCTTGTACGGCTTCCAGTTCACGAACATCCGCCCGTGGGTCAGCAAGTCGCTGAACTTTATGGTCTCCTGCGGCGTCACCCGGCCGTCCTTGTCGAAATCCTGTTGCGGCCCGTTCAGCTCATTGGTGAGGGCGATGGCCCCGTGCACCCCGTAGAAGTGGTCCACCGAACCGCCATAGGCCGAGTACAGGTCCTTCCAGATGATTCCGTACTTGTAGCCCGGCAGCAGCTTCTCCCCTTCCTTGGCGATGAGGTCGTAGGCCCGCACGTCGCCCGGCGGATACTGCCGCATGCCCCGCGCGCCCGGCCCGCGCAGGATGATGCGGCCCGTGTTGTGAAAGCTCTGCGCCGCGGCCACGTTGGGATGCTCCAGGAACCACTCCGCGATGGTGCGCGTCTCCGGGTACTGGAGCGGATAGTCCGAGGAGCCGCCCTGCACGTAGCGCGGCTGCCAGCCCCAGGCCCAGGTGCGGTTGGCGTCGATGTAGCCGATGGGGTCCTCGTTCACCTGGCCGTCGCCGTCGTTGTCGATGCCCTCCAACCCCAACTGGATGTAGTCTCCGAGTTCTTCGCCTTGCACCGGCACGAGCAGGCGGGGGTCCTTCGGATCGAGCCGGAACCGGCCCTGGCCCAGCGGCACCTTCTTGCGCATCATGGTGATCTCGCCGTCCCCGTTCAGGTCCTCGTAGCCGTCCTCGTCCACCAGGCCGTCGCGGTCGTCGTCGATCTTGATGGGCGGGGTGCGCGGGAAGTTGGGGGTGGAAGGCTCGGTGAACCACTTGACCCGGCTGTCGGGGTTGGACATGGGCACGACGTACAGCACCGCCCGGTCCAGCAACTCCGTCACCCGCTCCAGCTTGCCGTAGTTCTTCAGCACGTAGTTGATCAGGTAAAGGCACACTTCGGTGCCCTGAATCTCGTTGGCGTGAGTGGCCGCGTCGATGTATATGGCCGGCTTCCCCGGCTCCGCCCCGGTGGTCGGATTGTGGATCGTTACCAGCCACATCTCCCCGCCGCCGCTGGCCTTGCCGATACTGGCGAGCCTCACGAATTCCGGATACGCCGCGGCGTACCCCTTCAAGAACTCGACGATCCGCTCGTTGGGGTAGAGACGGTTGAAGGCCGGGTCCGGCGGCGCCACCTTGGGCTTGAGCGGCTCCGCCCCGAAGGCGGCCAGCGCCGCCAGGAGCCCAACAATAATCCGCGGCATCATTTCCCACCTCCCAGCACGATTTCCTTGCGGTCACTGCCGGCATTGCTGGAGGCGACCGTGACGCCGATGCGCTCGCCCTTCTCGGCTCTGACCAGCCATTCGCCTTCCAGCGCCTCCGCGCCGCCGGCGAGCCGCTCCGAGGTCACCCAGGGCACGCCGCTCACCAGCGCTCCGCCCTTGGGCAACTCGAGTGCCAGGCGCACCGGCACGTAGTTGCGCGTGCGCTGCCCCTGCTTGCTGTGCGTGGGTAGCCCGCCGGTGTTGGCCGCCACCGCTTTCACTTTCCAGACTCCCCGGCCCAGCGGCTGGGCTTCGACCGAAGCGACGCTCAACTGCGCCAGCCGCCCCGCCAGGTCCAGCACCATGTCGGTGTGCGCCGCCAGGGCCGGTCCCAGCAGCCTCTCAGGCGGCGCGACCTCGACGAACGGATCCACGCCGCCGACCTCGGCCTTCCTGCCGTCCGGCAAAGTCACGGCGGTCCACGCCACGAACCCGCCCGGCGCTTCCTGGTCGATGTAGGCCATCAGATCCGCCTGCTCGCCCGTGACCGGCGCGCGCGCCGGAGTCGCGCCGCCACCCATCTGCTTCACCATGGCCGCCATCCGCGCCGGAGTCATCTTCCCGCTCTTCACCCCCTCGAGCAGCATGGCTGGCTGCACCATGGGGGGCGCTTTGATCTCCTTCAGAAACGCGGTGATCTTCTCCTCGCCCAGCGCCAGGAACTCCTCCGCGGTCATCTTCTCGAGGCGCTCCAGCGTCAGCGCCTGCTCGGGCTTGGGGGCTTCGGTCTTGCGCCGCGGCACGCCCCACACATCCAGCTCGATGGCCATCACGCCGTACTGGTAGTAGAGCCAGTTCTGAGGACCTCCCGCCGGCGACTGCCTGCCCGCGCGGCGCGTGTCCAGCCCGGCCTTCTCGAGCAGCTTCTTGTAGTCCTCGGCCAGTTTGCCGTAGTACTTCAAGTCCTCCTCGTCGGGCCGCAGCGCCGGACCGCCGCCCAGGAACTGCGCCAGCATCTCCTTGGTCATGTTCATCTGCCGCGCCATGGGCTGGTCCTTGAACATCTCCCACAGCTCGTCGATGGTGTACTCCTGCTCGGGATCCAGCCCCGCCATTTGCGCCATCTGCCGCGGCACCCGGACACGCATCTGCCCCACGTCGGTGGGAGCGCCACCGGCGCCGCGCGGAAGCTCCAGGAGATTGTTGGCCGGGCCGTAGACCACCGCCAGCGCCACGTTGCGCCGCGTCAGCAGGTAGTCCATCACCGCCTTGGCTTCCGGCGTCGAGCTGGGCCACGGGCCGCTCTCCGGATCGTTGTCCGCGAAGCCGTGCGCGAAGTTCTTGTCGGGACGGTATCCGCCGTGCGGATCTTCGCTGTACTGCCCGTCCCGGTCGTCGTCAATGCCTTCGGTATAGACCTTGTAGGCGCCCTTCTGCCCTTTCAGCGCATCGGCGCGGATCATCAGCCGCGGGTTGTCGGGATCGGACAGCATGTCGCCGGCCGGGTCCGGAATGCGGATCTGCGTGATGCGCCCGTCGTTGTTGAGATCGTTGGGGCCGTCCTCGCCTTCCAGCCCGTCGCGGTCTTTGTCCGACTTGGCCCCGTTGTGCGAGCGCCGCCATCGCGGCGCCAGAAACATGGCGTCGTGGGCGTCGGGGTTCAGCGCCGGGGCGATGTAGAAGGCGCGCGTGGCGAGCAGCTTGTCGTCCTTGCCTGCGAGCAGCCGCTCCAACAGGTTCAGCGCCGCCTGGGTTCCGGCGTTGTGCCAGCCCACGATGTTGGCGCCCACAAACACAGCGGGCCCCGGCCCCCCGACCTGCGCCGCGTACAGCTTCTTTCCGGCCGCCGACGCGCCGATTACTTCCAGCTTCATGCGCTGGGGGTGCTGCCGCGCCAGCTCCTCCAGCCGGCGCTCCACAGCAATGTAGTCCAGGTAGCCCGTCTGCGCCCCGAGCAGCCCTGCCGCAGCCAACACAATCCCGTATCGCAAGCTCGTTCTCCTCCCGGCGGAAACCTCCGATTATAGCGGACCACCCCGCGCAACGATGGTTTGCGTCCCCGTCTCGCTGCTGCTATCATCGCCTGACATAGGTGATTGGGGTATGCGCCACCTGCTTTTTGCACTGCTGTTGCCGGCTGCCCCCATGGCGGCCCAGAACGTCTCCTGCTCGCTGTCGGGCACTGTCCAGGATCCCGGCGGAGCGGTCGTCGCCGGCGTAGAGATCCGGCTGACCGGCGCCGGCACCGGCTTTCTGCGGTCCACCTCCACCAACCAGGTGGGTTTCTTCTCGTTCCCCACCCTGATGCCGGGCGCCTACCAGCTCTCCATTTCCGCCGCGGGCTTCAAGCAGTACACGCAAACCAGGATCGAGCTGAACGCCGGCGGCCAGCGCACCGTGGGGGTCATCCGGCTACAGCTCGGTGAGGTCACCGAGTCGGTTTCGGTGGTGGCCGAAGCCAACCCCGTCATGCTGGCCAGCGGCGAGCGCTCCAGCGTCATGACCGGCGAGGAGCTTTCCGAAATCGCCCTGCGCGGCCGGGACTTCATGGACGCCGTGGGCCTGCTGCCCGGCGTAATCGACCTGAGCGAGAGCCGCGAGTCGCCCAACCCGCGCTCCATCGGCGACGTCTACATCCTGGGCGGGCGCTCCAACTCGAAGAACATGACCATCGACGGCGTCACCAACATGGACACCGGCTCGAACGGCAGCGTCCATACCATGCCCTCCATGGACGCCATCGGCGAGGTCAAGATCCTGATGTCCAACTACTCCGCCGAGCACGGGCGCAACTCCTCGGGCAGCATCACCGTTATCACCCGCGGCGGCGTCAAGCAGTTTCGCGGCTCGGCGGGCTGGTACCACCGCCACGAGAGCTACGCCGCCAACGACTTCTTCAACAACCGGAACGGGCTGGGCCGGCCGCCCTACCGCTACAACATCGGCAGCTACACGCTGAGCGGCCCGGTTTACATCCCCGGCCGCTTCAACCGGAACCGCTCGAAGATGTTCTTCTTCTGGAGCCAGGAATTCCAGCGCCAGTTGGTCACCTACGGCGCCGCCCGCACCGTCCGCGTCCCCACCGAGCTGGAGCGCGCCGGCGACTATTCGGAAACCTACGACCTCAACGCCCGCCGGGTCACTATTTACGATCCGCTCAACAACCAGCAGGCTTTTCCCGGCAACGTCATCCCGGCCAGCCGCCACACCGCCGTGGGCAAGGCCGTGCTCAACCTCTTCCCGAGTCCCAACTTTGTCGACCCCTCCCCCAACCGCCGCTACCACTGGAACTACATCTCCTCCCGCAGCAACAGTTACCCTCGCCGCACCGAGACGCTGCGCGTGGATTACTCGCCCCGGCAGAACCTTCAGACCTACCTGCGCCTGATACACAACAGTGACCGGCAGAACCCCTATTACGGCCTCTGGGTGGTGGGCTCGGTCAACTTCCCGCTGGTGCCCATCCTCTTCCGCCAGCCCGGACGCGGCGCCATCCTGCACACTACCGCCACTCTTTCGCCCACCTTCGTCAACGAGTTCATCATCGGGGTAAGCCAGAACAAGCTCTTCTTTTACCCGGAGTTTCCCGAGCGCGTCAGCCGCAAGGCCACCGGAATCGACATCCCGCAATGGCGTCCCGAGCTCAACCCCGGCGGGCTGATCCCCAACATGAGCTTTGGGGGCGTCTCCAACGCGGCCAACCCCTCTATGAACAACGGCGTGCCCTACTACAACTCCAACACTATCTTCAGCTTCGTGGAGAACCTCAGCAAGGTCCACGGCACACACACTTTTAAGTTCGGGTTCTACCTTGAGCGCACCCGCAAGGACCAGAGCGCCGGCACCGCCACCCGCGGCAGCATAAGTTTCAACCGTGACCGCCTCAACCCTCTGGACACCAACTTCGCGTATGCCAACGCCTTGATAGGGGTCTACTCGAGTTACGCCGAGGCCACCTCCCGGCCCCAGGGCCAGTTTCGCTTCACTAACTTCGAGTTCTACGCCCAGGACACCTGGCGCGTTCACCGCCGCCTTTCGCTCGACTACGGCTTGCGCGTCTACCACGACCTGCCCCAGTACGACGCCCGGCTTCAGTTGGCTTCCTTCATTCCCTCGCTCTACGACCCCGCGCGTGCGCCGGTGTTGCTGCGGCCCGCGCTGGTAGAGGGCAAGAAGTTGGCCCTGGACCCGCTGAGCGGCGCCACCTACCCGGAGGCGTTCGTGGGAACCTACGTGCCGGGTGTGGGCGATCCCGCCATGGGCATGGTCATCGGAGGCAAGAGCGGGTTTCCCCGCGGCCTCTACACCGTGCCGGCTCTCAGCTTCGCCCCCCGCGTCGGTTTTGCCTGGGATCCCTTCGGCCGCAGCCGCACCGCCATACGCGCCGGCGGCGGGATCTTCTTCGACCGCATTCAGGGCAATCCCACCATGAGCACGCTGGCCAACCCGCCCACGGTGTTCGTGCCCGCGGTCCACTACGGGAGCATCGAAGCCCTCACCCAGACCTCCGGGCAGGGCATCCTGGCGCCCACCGGCACGGTAACCTCCCTGTTCGGACGCCAGCAGATGCCCACGGTCTATAACTACAGCTTCGGCATCCAGCAGCAGGTCGGCCGGGGTACGCTCGCTGATGTTTCCTACGTTGGCTCGCTGTCGCGCCACTTCGCCTGGCAGCGGAACATCAATTACGTTCCCATCGGCGCGCGGCACCTGGATTTGAATCCGGAGAACCGCGACACCAGCGTCAGCGGCAACCGGGTTCTGCCCGATAACTTCCTCCGCGTCTTCCCGGGCTTCGGCGACATCATCCTCTACGAGTTCGGCGCCACCTCGAACTACAACTCCCTTCAGGCGAGCCTCAATCGCCGCATGAACCGCGGCCTTCAGTTCGGCGTGGCCTACACCTTCGGCAAGATCCTGGGCACCGCGGCCTCGGACACTTCGCGAGTGAGCACCTTCTTCCCGCCGCGCCAGCGCAATTACGGCTTCCTCAGCTACGACCGCACCCACGTCCTCAACCTTCGCTACAACTGGCAACTACCCAAGCCGGGCAAGCGCCTGCACAGCAAGTTGCTGGCCCGCATCACCGACGACTGGGAGTTCGCCGGCATCTGCCGCATGATGTCGGGCGCGCCGTTTACGCCGGGTTTCAGCACCACCGACGGCCAGGACATCACCGGCACGCCGTCAGAGAGCGCGCGCATACAAGTGGTGGATCCCACGGCCCCGCCCGCGGAGCGCTTCAGCCGCCCGGCACGGGGCACTTTCGGCAACGCCGGCGCCAACATTCTGCGCGGTCCCGGCACGAACAACTGGGACCTCTCGCTGTACCGCACCCTCCGCCTGAGGGAGCGCAAGACCCTCCAGTTGCGCTTCGAGACCTACAACACCTTCAACCACACCCAGTTCTCCAGCCTGTCTACTTCGGCGCGCTTCGATCCGGACGGCGCCCAGATCGACCCTCTGTTCCTGGAACCCACGGGCGCCCGCTCGGCCCGCCGCATCCAGTTCGCCCTGCGGCTGAACTGGTAGCGCTTCTGCGATAATCGGTTTGGGATATGGTTGCAGCGGATCCTATCGCGTCGGAGATTGTTGATTGCATCCTCGCTGTCGGCCGTCCGCAGAAGATCATCCTTTTCGGCAGCCGGGCGCGGAGCGCTCATAGGCCGGCCAGCGACTACGACCTGCTGATAATCCAGCCTTCCACTGAACCCCGCTACCGCCGCGCCGTGCCCTACTACCGCGCTCTGGCCGCCCTGCCCGTCGAGGTAGACGTGGTGGTCTACACCCCGGAAGAAGTCGCCGACTGGAGCGCCGTGCCGCAGGCCTTCGTCACCACGGCTCTGCGCGAAGGCGCGGTGCTATATGAAGGCGAAGGCTGACCTCGTCCGCGGCTGGGTGCGCAAGGCGGAGAGCGACATGCTCGCCATGGACGCCTCCTTCGAGACTGGGGCTTACGATGCCGCATGCTTTCATGCCCAGCAGGCCGTCGAGAAGCTACTCAAGGCTTTCCTCATCCACTCGGGTCTGCCGCCCATCCACACCCACAACCTTGCGAGACTACTTGACCAGTGCACCTCCATTGACCCCGACTTCGGCACGCTTTCACAGGCCGTCGTTCCGCTTACGCCTTTCGCAGTCGAAGTCCGCTACGACGACGACTTCTGGCCGACCCGCGAGGTGGCGGAAGAGGCGCGCTTGGCGGCTCGGAAGGCACAGGCATTCGTGCTCAACCGTCTGCCGGAGCCGAATCCCAGCCTAGTCAGGGAAACCGCGTGCCAACAGTGGCGCTCTGCGCGAGACAGCTTCGACTGGAGGGTGGATCTGAGCGCCTTCAAGCACAAGGGAGACTATCCAGGCTACTTCGACCGCGTCATCGAACCACAGGAGGTAACCGCCTTCGAAGACCAGTTCCGCTCCGCCGTTGAATCCGGCTCCCCGTACGAGCGCGCGGGTGAGGTTTATTTCTGGAAGACGATTGGCACACCCAAGCACTCCGAGAAGACCCAGCAACTCTTGAAGCACTTGAGACCACCGGAACGCTGGGAGGCCTTCAGGCAGGCTCTCCGCGCCCTGTCCAGGGATCCTTCCTTTGGGAACTTCGAGGGATTCCGCAAGGCCTGTGGGCAGAAAGGCGGCTTTGCCACCCAAACCTGTTTCCTCGCCTTCTTCGATCCGGCGCGCTTCCCAATGGCCGACAAGCGCATTGCCTCCTGGTGGAGGGACTACCCTGACCGCGCCAAACGGGACTCGCCGCGTTTTTGCCAGCGAGAGGACGGCTGGATAATGCCCTGCGAAGAGTCCTGGCGGGCTTACTTGGCTTGGACGGACTATTGCAGGCGGCAGGCTGAAAGCTTGAAGGCGCGGTGTGGCTTGGGCTGGCGCCCGCGCGACGTTGAACTGGCCGTCTGGGTGGCCCAACGGAAGTCAATCCGCTTGGAGTGCTTCTGAGCTTTCGCTCCGCCGTGCACTGGATTCAACACATGCCGTGCCGCGGCGGTACAATGTCAGGCGGCTGGCCTGCGCCAGGGGAGTGTGCTGGTGTTTGAGTGCGCCGTCCTTCCGTTACGCACGGTGGGCCTTCAAGAGATACTCTTGATTCTGGCTATCCTGGCCCTTCTATTCGGTGGCGCGAAACTCGGGCTCCTGGGCAGGGAGTTGGGCCCATGGTTTGGCCCGAGAGTCCGCGTGCTCAAGTGGATTATGGCACGCCTCTTCTTGGATGAGGCAGCCCAGATTCGAGCTGAAGAAGCGGTCGGCGAGGACCTCTCTCGGGCTATCAACAAGACCCTCAGCATTCAGAGTGAGGGGCCAGCGGCTGACCTGTTGCGGACACTCGGGGACAGGCTTGCCATGGCCGTCGAAGGGCCCAAGCGCCGGTTCTGCTTTCGCGTTGTCAGTGGATCGGAGTTCAACGCCTTTGCCGTCCCTGGGGGCCACGTGTACGTGTACACCGCGCTCGCCGATCATTGTGATGAAGATGAAGTCGCTTTCGTACTGGGGCACGAGATCGGACATGTGGTCCTCAAACACGCGGCTGACAGGCTTCTTGCCACCGGGCTCTGGGGGTGCCTGTGGGCCCTTATAACGCGAGGCGGTACGCCTGCCGCCCTGATGACTCGGCTCTTCGAGAACCTCCTGGAAAAGGACTACTCCCGGGAACAGGAATTCGAGGCCGACGGCTATGGGTCGAACCTCTTGCGGCGCGCCGGTTTCGTGGAAGGCTCCGCAGTGCGTTTCCTTCATAAGCTCTCCCTTCTCTCTGGACCGGAACGGAACCGGTTTCGCTATCTATCGAGCCACCCACCTGTTTCGGACCGAATCGCGAAGCTGGACGTAGGCTTCAGTGGAACTGCGCCATAACGCCCCGGGGAAAACGCGCAAAGGCGCGAACGCGGATTCTCGCGACGCCTACCGCCTCTTGATGTTCCCCCGCAGCCAGCGCTGGGTCAGCGAGGTGCGCCCGGGCGAGAACTGGGCCGCGGCGGCTTGCAGGTAGGGCCGGAACTGGCGTGACCAGTACGCCATGAATCCCTCCTCGCGAATCTCCTCGAGCGCGCGGCTGTAATGACCCAGCAAGGCCCCGGCAAACAGCTCGCCGGTCCGCCGCGCCGCCACGTGCGCGGAGCGCGCCAGCCACCGCACACCCTCCGGCAGCGAAGTCACCGCCGACAGCGCCATCAGCGCCGAGACCTGAAACACCGGCCGTCCCTGCTGAGCCGCCTGCGCCTTCAGCCGGTCCCACAGGCCGGTCACCAGCTCGGGCGAAGGCAGTTGCGGACGCGAGATGCTCGCCACCTCGTGGCGAAGCTCCGCCCATTCCTGGCGCAACTCGGCCACATTCAGCGGGGGCGTGTTGATCGCTTCCGCGGCCCGGCCCGCGCTGCGCTCCAGCCCGTCCAGGATCTGGTCCACGGTGTCGAAGCGCGTCTCCGGATCCAGCAGGCCTTCCTGCTTGAGTGCTCCTGCGATCTCCTGGATCACGCGCCGCCCGGTTCCGGTGACGTCGGCCAGCGCGGCCAGCACCCACACCGGAGAGGCCCGGAAGGTCAGCACGCCGATCAGCTCGATCCCGTTGCCGGCGGCGCGCCGGATGGCGAAGTCCTCCGCCAGCCGGCCCTCCTGGGGGTAGACTCCCTCCACCTGGCCCACCTGCTCGACCAGGAACCGCAGTGTCGAGTCCACCAGCGAGCGGTATAACCGCGTGCGCCGCACCGCCGCCGGGACGGCTACGCCTCCCAGCTCGCGCAGCAAACCGCCGGCCAGCGCGGTCGCCGAGCGCACCACCCGCTCCGGCAGCGATATGAGATAGTCGCCCATGGCGCCCATTGGCCCAGCCTGTATTTTACCCGCTGCCCTCATGCCAAAACCGCTACCATGTCCTTGATGGATCTCCACCAGGTGGTGCGCGCAGCGGCAGAGGCGCTGTTGATCGGCTTCCTGGTGGGGGCCGAGCGCGAGGCCTCCCACGAGGAAGGCGAGCGCCAGCCCGGCGTCCGCGACTTCATCCTCATCGCCCTGGTCGGCGCCGTCTGCGGCCTGCTTCAGAACCCCTGGCTCACGGTCGCGTCACTGGTCTCGATCGCCGGTTTGTTGGCCGTCTTCCACTTCCAGGTGGCCGACCGCTCCGGCATTACCACCGAGATGGCCGCCGTGGCTACCTTCTGCCTGGGCTACCTGGCCGCCAGCCCCTTCGCCGCGGGTCGCCAGCTCGCCGTGGGCCTCACCCTGGTAATCGTGTTCTTCCTCGAAGCCAAGCGCGCCTTGCACCGGCTGGTCCGCCAGACCGTCTCCGAGATCGAGTTCAACCACACCTTGCGCTTCCTGGCCCTCATTTTCATCGTCTACCCGCTGCTGCCGGAAGGCCCGTACGGTCCCTTCGACTTCTTCCGCCCCCGTCAGGTCTGGCTGTTTGTGATTCTGGTATCCTCCATCTCCTACGCCGGTTACTTCCTGGAGAGGTTCCTGGGCGCGCGCGCCGGCTTGCGCCTGGCCGGGGTGGTGGGCGGCCTTGCCTCGAGCACCGCCGCGACCGCCTCCCTGGCCCGCACCTGCCGGGAGCAGCCGGAGAAGTTCCCCCTCATCTGGCAGGCCACGGTGGTTGCCAACACCATGCAGTTCCCGCGCGTGCTGGCACTGGTGTACGTGGTCAACCCGGCCCTGGGTAACGCCGCCGCGCCGACACTGCTGGCCATGACCGCCGCCGGCGCGCTGTTCTCCTTGGCGCTGCTGCGCGCCGAGCGGGGCGGGACGCAGCCCTCCGGCATGGATCTGCGCAATCCGTTCCGCCTGCGTCCCGCCCTCCAGTTCGGCGCGCTGTTCAGCGCCATCCTGCTGATGAGCAAGACGGCCGCCAGCGCCTTCGGCAGCGGCGCCTTTTACCTGGTCAGCGCGCTGGGCGGCTCCGCCGACGCTGATGCGGTGGTGCTCTCCGCCTCGGACCTTCTCCGCGGCGGGGCCGTGTCCGCGGGCGCGGCCCAGGCCGGCGTTCTGCTGGCGCTGCTGGCCAATGCGGTGGTGAAGGTCCTCATCGCCGCTTACGCCGGCTCGGCCCGGCTGGCCTTCCGCCTGGCCGCCGCCTTCGCCGTGATCTTCGCCGCTGGCGCGGTCGTCTGGTGGATCGCCAACCCGGCCTGAGCAGCGCTCGGGCGATTTACCCTCCAGTTTAGGGCCTTTCCTGCTCCGTGCCGGTCGAGAAGTCGATCGGATGTACCGTTTTCTGCCTTCGCTGTTCCTGGCGCCTCTCCTGCTGGCCCAGCCAGTCCCGGGCCATTACATTGTCG
>VFZS01000095.1 GCA_016871095.1 Acidobacteriota bacterium | reverse complement strand
TCAGGACGGTTGCGGATTTCCCCAACGTGACCTACCTTCTGGCATTTGACAAGGCGGTCGCTATAGCAGCCCTGAAGGCGGTCCAGGAGCTTTCGGGCGCGCGCGAGCTCTCGGGCGTCCACTACCTCGAAAAGATCGTCCAGGTGCCGTTTGAGCTGCCCGTTCCCGATAGGGTATGCCTCGGCAGGATGCTCTTCGAGAAGCTGGATCAGATTCTCGTTGGTACAACTGTGACCGTCGACGAGCACTACTGGGCGAACCTTTACAGGAAGGGTATTGAGCACTTCATAACGAGCCCACGAACGGTCGTGCGGCTCACGAACGCGCTTCGCGTCACCTACGCGGCGGTCCGCAATGAGGTCAATCCGGTGGATTTCATCGCGACTGAGGCGTTGCGCCTGTGTTGCTCACCAGTCTATGAGCAAATCCGGAGGTCCCCGGAGTACTTCGTTGACACAAGGGATCGCGACTGGTTGTGTGGGCTCAGGGACGGGGATCTGGAGAGCTTTCATGGCGCGTGGCTCGACCAGATGGAGCCGGCCGACAGAGAGCCGATCAGGAACATCCTCAGGCGAATGTTCCCGAAGCTGGAGTCCGTCTGGGGAGGCGGGACCTATGGCTCGGACTTCGCTCGGCGCTGGAGGAACGAACTTCGGATCTGTAGCCGCGAGAGGTTCCCCGTGTACTTCCGGCTGTCGGTGGCAGAAGGCGAGGTGTCAAGTGCCGAGGTGAGGCAATTGACCGCCTTGGCCGGTGATCCTCAAGCACTTGGTGGGAAGCTGCTGGAGCTGGCCAGCCAGCACCGGCCTGACGGCAGGACGAGGGTGTGCGAAGCGCTGGAGAGGCTTGCAGACAGGAGTCAGGAAGTAGCAGCCGAGCACATCCCCGTAGTCCTGCGAACACTGTTTGCCGTGGGCGATGACTTGCTCCGGCCAGAGGATGGCCGCAGAGCGCTGCTGGAATTCGACAGCCTGGCACGGCTGGGTTGGGTCATCTGGCCCTTGCTGGAGCGTGTAGGCGAGCAAGATAGGTTTCCCGTACTTGCGAAAGCGATGCGCGAGAGCAGCGCCCTCGCCACGCTCGAGGACAAGTTTGTCGTCCTCGCCAAGCAGCATGGCGGATACGGTGCTACCCCTGAAGCCAAGCCCCTCGTCAGCCGCGAACAGCTTGATGAGCTGAAAGAAATCGTCGCTCAGAAGGTGCGTACGGCAGCAGCCAGCGGGGCCCTGCTGAGAGCGAAGTGCCTGCCGAGCATTCTGCATCGCTGGTTCGATTGGGACGGTGAGTCGGTAGTCCGGCAGTGGGTCAAAGAGACCATCGAGACCGACGAAGGACTGGCCATGTTCCTTGAGCAGTTCCAGACAGAGCACTTCATTCAGGGCGATGATGAGAATGTCGCGCGCCGGGTTCGGAGACTGGACCAGCGGTCGTTACAGCGCTTCATTGATCCCGCGGCTCTCGTCGAGCGCTGCCGTGGACTTGCACAGAACGCAGCCGTCACTGCGGCGCAGCGGCAGGCTGCCTCCCTTTTCGTCCGCGAATCGGAACTCCTCCAGGAAGGCAAGGATCCGATGTGGGGGATGGAGCAGTGACCAGATCCGGTTCGCGCCTGCGACCGCCTCGGTTTTGCGGGAGAATAGAGACGACTGCTGCATGCCTGAAATCAGCAGGTTCTTCGGGATCATCATCGCGATGTACTATAGCGATCACACCCCGCCGCACTTCCATGTCCGTTACGCCGGCCAGAAGGCGCTAATCGGCATCGAAAACCTGGCCGTGCTGAAGGGATCACTGTCTCCACGTGTGCTCGGGCTGGTTGTGGAATGGGCGGCGCTTCACCGGCAAGACCTGCTGGACAACTGGCAACTCGCGCGGCGCGAAGCGCCGCTCAAACCGATCGAGCCATTGGAGTAGGAGCCGTGCTGAAGGACGTGCTGGAAGTCAGGCCGCTGGAAGGGCGGCGGCTCTTCGTGCGCTTCGAAGACGGTGTGGAGGGTACGGTTGATGTCTCGGAGCTGGTTCGCTTCGAAGGGGTCTTCGCTCCACTGAAAGATGCGAATCAGTTCCGGCAGGCGTTTGTCCACCCGGAGTTGGGTGTGGTCTGTTGGCCGAATGGCGCCGACCTGGACCCGGACGTTCTGTATGCACGCCTGACGGGCCAACCGATCGACATCGGCTCCCCGGCTCCCGCTTGAGGTGCCCCTACTCCGTTCCGTAGTTGACTTCCAGGCGGCGGATGCGCAGCGCGGAGAGGAAGATGGCCACGGCCGCCAGCAGGATCAGGCCGGGAACGGCCAGCCAGGCCGAGACCGGCTCGCCCGAGATGGCAAACAGCGTGTTAGCGCCGCGGAACGGCACCCGCACCGGGCACAGCGACTCGAGGTAGTAGATCACGCTGATCTGCTTCAACAGCGGCGGCAGGAAGATAGTGATCGACTCCCAAATCAGCACCGCCACCGCCGGAATGATGGGATTGCGGACCAGCATCCCCAGCATCAGGAAGACCGCGCCGTAACCCAGGCAGGCCAGCACAGTTACGCCCATGTAGGCCGCCAGATGCCCGGGTAGGGGGTCGGCCAGAAATTCCTGGTTTCTCAATTGGGCCACGTGCGAAGCCACGATGAGAAACGATCCCAGCGTTCCCGCGCCGAACAACACCACCGAGGCCAGCAGCCCTGAGAGGAACTTGCCCGCCACCAGCACCTCGCGGCGTACCGGCGCCAGCAGGTAGTGATGCAGCGTCTTCTCCAGCACCTCGCCGCGGAACAGGTTCATGAAGGTAGCCACGCATCCGAAGAAGATGCCCAGGCGGAGGTAGTAGATCTGGAACTCGCCGGCGAAGATGGCAAAGTCCTCGGTGCCGCGGCAGCGGTTGAACCCGTAGGCCACGGCGAAAGAGTGCCCCGCGAAGAGGATGATGGGGGTGGCGGCCAGCAAGTACACGATGATGGCGCGCTTGCCGACCAGGCTCTTGCGCACCTCCAGCCGCAGGATAGCCAGGATCTGCGCCCACCACAGGCGCCACGGGGAAGAACGGGGACAGACAGCCAATTTCGCCTCCGTGGGTTCCGTGGACTCCCCAGCCTGACGACCGGAAATTGGTGTCTCTCCCCGTTCTTCCAGGTTCATGCTGCTCCTCCCTCGCCGCCGATCAGGTACTCGTAGACCGAGTGCGCGTCCTCATCCGCCGGGGCCACCGATTCCAGCGAGATCACGCCCTCCAGCACCAGGCGCTGGAGCAGGTCGTAGAAGCGCTCCCCGTCGCGGGTCGAGACCAGCAGGCCCTTGCGGTCGGCGTGCATCCTGACCTCCACCACGTGGTCCTGCTCGAAGACCTGGGCGGCCAGCCGCCCGGGAAGGTCACAGCGCACCAGCACCTGCATGGGGTAGTCCTGGTGCATTTCGCCGCGCACCGCCTGGATCTGGCCCTCGGCCACCACGTAGCCGCTGGTCAGCATGATCACCTGGTCGGAGATCTTGTCCACCTCGTGCAGGATGTGGCTGGAGATGATGACGTAGCGGCCGCCGGCGGCCAGCTCGCGGAACAGCTCGATGACCTCGGCGCGGGCCATCGGATCCAGACCGTTGAGCGGCTCGTCCAGCACCAGCACCTGGGGCTGGTGGCACATGGCCTGGGCCAGCTTGATGCGCTGCCGCATGCCCTTCGAGTACGCGGCCACGCGGCGGTGCGCGGCCTCGGTCATGCCCACACGCTCGATAGCCTCCCACACCAGCCGGTCGGACTCTTTGTGCGCCAGCCCGTGCAAACGCAGGTAGGAGTACAGGAACTGGTAGCCGGTCAGCGCGCGGGGGAAGGAATCGAACTGGGTGCAGTAGCCCAGCATGCGGAACAGGCGCTCGGGCTCGTCGGGCGCAACGCCCAGCACCCGGATGCGGCCGCGGCTGGGTTGCACCAGCCCCGTCATCAGGTTCATCAGCGTGGTCTTGCCGCTCCCGTTCGGTCCCACCAGCGTGGTGATGCCGGGCGGGATGGCGAGATCCACGCGGTTGATCCCCAGCACCTCGCCATAGAACTTGGAGACGTCCTCGAAGGTGATCCTGTCGCTGCTGAAAGACGGGGGACCGGCTGCCCCGTCCACGGAGGGACGGGGTGGCCTGTCCCCGGTCTTCCCTGAGGCGCTCATGACCGCACCACCTCGAAGGCCCGCACCTTTCGATCCAGCAGGAGCAGGCACAGGACGTAGATGCCCGCCAGGGCCATCCAGGCGTTCTCCGGCGTCAGCCCGGTGGAAACCGGCACCCGGAACAGCCCGGACCAAATGGTGCGCACCAGCTCGCCCAGGTTGATCATGTTGCCGGACTGCGTATGCAGCACCTCGTTGATGGCGGCGCCGAATCCGGCCGCGGCGAAGAACACCCCGAACAGCAGCGCGCCCGCCACGAACTTCCACTTCACCCAGGCCGACAGCGCCAGAGACAGCAGGCCCAGGGTCAGGATCCAGATCCAGGAGCCCAGGAAGATGCCGCTGGCCAGGAACAGGTTCTCGCGGAACCAGGCGGCGCCCTCGAGATTGGCTTCGAAGCCGAACAGCAGCAGCCCGGGTATCCAGGTTATGAACGACAACAGAATCAACAGCACGCTCATCTTCCCCAGCACGTACTCGGCCCGCGAGAAGGGCCGGCACAAGTACAGCGGCAAGCCGCCGTTGCGCAGGTCGCTCGAAATCAGCCCCGGGCCGATGAAGGCCGTCAGCAGGAAGGCCATCGAGCCTTGCCACGCCAGGTAGCGCAGGAAGAACATGCCATCGATGGGGATCAGCCGCGCCACGTCGATCTTGAACATGGCGATGGCCCCGGCGTTGTGGCGCAGGTAGATGAGCACCGCGCAGATGGCCGGCCAGATCATGCACAGCGCCAGGTAGAGGATCAGGAAGCGCGAGTCGAACACCCGCCGGTAGGCCTGCCGGGCGATCACCAGGAAGCGCGACCAGCCCGGCGTGAGCGGTCCCTGGTAGGGTTGGTAGGTGCGCTTGTAGACCGCCATCAGGCGCCTCCCGTTCCGTTCGAGATGCTCTTGCCGTTGAGCGTGCCGGCACCGTTGCTCATCGCTTTCAGGAAGATGTCCTCGAGTGAATCGCGCTTGTGGCTTAGCCGCCGTATGCGCGCGCCGCGCTCGGCCGCGGCGCGGTAGAGGTCGCGCACCTCGACGCCCTCGGCCAGCACCGTCTTCAGGCGCCGCCGGCTGGAGAGGGCGCACTCGCAGCCCAGTTCGCGGGCGGCCTCGACGAAGGCCTCACGGTCACCCTCCAGCTCCAGCTCCAGGAAGCGGCGGTTGGCGCGGCGCTCCTCCTCGAGGTTCGAGTACTGCACGATGCGCCCGTCCTTGAGGATGAGAGCTTCCTCGCAGCACTCCTCGACGTCGCGCAGCAGGTGCGAGCACAGGATCAGGTGCAGGTTGCCGCGCTCGCGCACGTCGCGGATCAGCCGGATCATGCGCTGCCGCGCGGGCGGGTCCAGGCCGTTGGTCGGTTCGTCCAGGAAGAGCAGCTTGGGCCCGTGGGCGATGGCCTGGGCCAGCTTGGCGAGCTGCTTCATGCCCAGGGAATACTCCTCCAGCTTGCGGTACCGCGCCTCGCCCAGACCCACGTAGAAGAGGGACTCATGAGCCCGCTCCAGGGCGGCCTCCGGCGGCAGCCCCGCCAGCTCGGCCATGAACCGCACGAACTCCACGGCGCTCATGCCCGCGATGAAGCTCTCGTTCTCGGGCATGTAGCCGATCAGCCGGCGCACCTCGCGGATGCGGGTGCGTATGTCGTAGCCGAACACCCGCGCCGTGCCCCGCGAAGGAGGATAGAAACCCATCAGCGTGTTGATCAGCGTGGACTTGCCCGCGCCGTTGGGACCCAACAGCCCGATGGCCCGGCCGGAGAACGACCCTCGCAGGTCCTTGAGGATCGTCCTCTGGCCGAAGCAGACTTCCAAGCCGCTCAACTCAATAACGGGTTTCGTTTCCATCTGGCCTCTCTATTTTCTCGGCATCTTCGGGAACGGCGCCAGGATCTTCTCCCACTCAAACCCCATCAGGCTGCCGGTTCCGGCCAGCTCGATGCGGTCGTTCTCTCCGTACACCAGGATCAGCGAGGGCGTCGCGCCGGCGGCGACGCTCTCGAGGGTCTTCTCCTGCTCGGGCGTCAGCGCCTTCACGCCCTTCACGCCCCGAGCCAGGGGCGCCATCAGATCACCCAGCGCATGGTAGACCATCCCGGAGAAGTTGGGACGCGCGTCGCGCGGCAACAGGGCCGTGAACTTGGCGGAGCGCGCCAGGCTGTAGCCGCTCTCGCGGTTCTGGATGGAGCGGTCCAGCAGGGCGCGGCTGGAGGCGGCCAGCAGGTAGCCGCCGGTGAAAACGTAGTGCGCCTCCGGGGCCTGCTTCAAACCCCGCAGCGCGTAGTAGGTCCGCCCTCCGGCCTGCGTCGCTTCCAGGCGCGGGGCGTCCTTCGCAGCGTACTGCCCGATGGTCGCCAGCAGCTTCTCGAGCGCCTGCTGGAAGCGGGCCGGTTCGTTGACCTCCACCACCAGCTTCCAGGAAGGCGTGGGCAGCACCGGGCCATCCAGCGCCAGAGTGATCTCGCTGCCTAGCGGCTGGATGAGATCCTGCCGCAGGTTCACGCCCACCAGAGTCTCCACGGCCGCCATCTCGCGCTCGAGGTTAGGCCGGTCCTTGGCCATCATGCCGACCAGCTCGTCCACCAGCAGCGACGGGCGCTTGATCAGGAAGGCCGCGGCGAAGCTGGCGTCAGGGGAGACGAACTCGACCGCGCGCATGGGCGCGGGCGGGGCCAGCCAGGAGACGAGGCCATGGCGCGGGCCGGCGAAGGCCAGCGTAGCACGGTTCTCAGCCTTGCCGGCGGTCTCCTTGCGCACCCCGATTGCGTACCGGGCCTCGTCGAAGCCGGAGAAGCGCAGGAACTGTTCAGGTGACTGCGGCTGCTTCTGGCGAGCCTGTGCGCTGGCCATCACGGTCTGGAGGTCGGCCGCCACCACCCAGGTGACGCCGCCCTTGTAGGCGTCCGCGATGCGGGCGTAGAAGGCGCTCTTGGCGAATGGACCGGGGCCCAGCCGGGCCAGCAACGCCGGCTCGGGGGAGATGGCCGCGAGGTCGCCGCGCAGCAGCACCACCAGGTTCTTGCCGGTAATGCCCGCCAGTTGCGCCGGGTTCTCCACGATGCGGATGGGCGGATGCTCACCCGGTTTCGCGAGCGCCTTGGCGATCTCCGCCTCGAGGAACGACCGGAAGCCCGGCTTGCTGAGCTCAGCCAGGACCACCGGCGCCATATCCTTGCCCACGGTGGGCGCCATGGCCACGGCGATTTCCGGTCCCAGGTACTCGCTGAAGGATTGCAGCCGCACGAAGAGCTGGTCGAACTGGGCTTCGCCGCCCGCGCTCTTCATCTTCTCGGCCCACCATTCCCTCAACACCACGCTTTGCCGGGCCTGGTCCTCGATCAGGCGGCGGGCCTGCACCATGGTGGGTCCGAGGTTGGGGAGGCCGGCGTAAGCAACCGTACCCTCCGGGCACAAATCCAGCAACTTGCTCGAGTAGCGCAGGCCCGGGCCCGGCGCCGCTTCCAGCTTCTGGCGCACCACGGCCAGCTCGCGCAACAGGATGAGGTACTCGTCGCGCTTGCGGCTCCAGGAGATCTCCTCCTGCACCGCCACCGGCATCAGCGCCGCGCTGGTGGACACCCGCTCGCCGGCGCGCAGCACGCTGCTCGTGCCGCTCTGGTCCACCTTCACTTCACCTTCGACGACCGCCACGCGGGAGCCCTTCAGACCGCGGCTCACCGCGAAGATGGTTCCTTTGACCGTCACCAGGCAGTCGTCGGTGGACACTTGCAGCCGGCGGCGGCCCTGCTTGGCGGCCTCGACGATGATGCTGCCCCGCTCGAGGCGTATGGCGCTGCCGTCGCGGCGGTGCAGCAGGGAGACCTCCGTGCGCTCCCGCATCTCGACCAGCGAGCCATCGGGCAAGCGCAGCACCGCGCCGGCTCCGTCGGCCGTGCGCACGATCTTGTGCTCCTCGACGCTCACGCCGGGGGCCAGCGCCGTGGCGGCCTCCGCCGTCAGCCCGTAAACCGCGCCGTCAGCGGCCTGGATGATCGCCGGGCCGGCGGGACCTCCCGCGTAGCGGTTCACCGCCCAGACGCCCGCCAGAGTGAGGGCCGCCACTCCCGCGGCGGCCAGGCCCCACTGCCAGGCCACGGTCCATGTGGAGCGCACTGGCTTCGGGCGCGCCGGCCGGAACGGCAGCAGCTTTCCGGAGCGCGCCGCCGCCAGCGCCTTGCGGCAGGCCGGGCACTCGTGGGTGTGATCTTCCACCAGCAAAGCGCGCGCTTCGCTGAGCTGCCCCGCCACCAGTTCCGGAATCAGGGCCTGGTAGCCGGCGCAATCTCGGATGGTTTCCACGACAGGGACCTCGGCCTCTTGCCGCAGGCGGTTCCTGACCCGCGCGGCGGCCTCATCGGCCGCGGCGGGGTTGATCTGCTCACCGCGGATGGCGGCGATGGCCTTCTCCAGGATGGAATCGGGATTGGCGCTCATGGTATCCCTCCTACATAGGAACGGAGGTAGCGTTGGAGCTGCCTGCGGCTGCGGTGCAGGCTGACTGAGACCGTGATCAGCGACATGCCCATCATGCGAGCGATCTCCGGGTTGGCGTAGCCTTCGAAGTACCGCAGCACGAACAACTCAGCGGCCCTGGGGCGAAGCCGGGCGATGGCCCGTCGCAGACGCTCGCGTAGTTGCCGCACCTCAAGTTGCTGATCCGGCTGAAGGTGGGCCGCCTCGGGGATGCACCCCGCGACCTCCTCCAGCGCCACTCGCCCGCGCTCGGCGCGCGATCGCACCAGGTCCAGCGCCGCGTTCACCGCCGCCCGCTGGAAGTAGCTCTCCGGGTGCTCAATGGGTCCGAGGTGGCGCACCAGGCGCAGGAACACGGTTCCCAGGACGTCTTCGGCGTCGGCGGCGTTGCCGGTGACCCGGTAGGCGGCTTGAAACACCCGCCGGTGATGGGCCTCGAACAACGCTTCCAGGTCCCCCGTGGGGGCCTCCGCCGGTATCGGTCTCGCCGCTGCCGCTGGCAAGCTGCCCTCCTTTTTTTCCGTTCCATCCATAGAGACTTGATCCAACGGCGATTCTTACACTTGAATCATACGAGAAACCCGCCCCATATGATCCGTGCCTTCTGCCCGCCGGCTTATACTAAAGGTAGAGGGGCCTGTAACCTGATGCATACAAACCGCTTGGCTCGCGAGAAGAGTCCCTACCTGCTCCAGCACGCTCACAACCCGGTGGACTGGCACGCCTGGGGCGACGAGGCCTTCGAGGCCGCGCGGCGCGAGGACAAGCCCATCTTCCTCTCCGTGGGCTACTCCACCTGTCACTGGTGCCACGTCATGGCCGAGGAATCCTTCGAGGACCCCGCGACCGCCGAGATTCTCAACCGCCATTTTGTCGCCGTGAAGGTGGACCGCGAGGAGCGCCCGGACGTGGACCGCGTATACATGACCTTCGTGCAGGCCGCCACCGGCTCAGGCGGCTGGCCCATGTCGGTATGGCTGACGCCGGAGCTGAAACCGTTCTACGGGGGCACCTACTTCCCGCCTGAGGAGCGCCACGGGCGGCCCGCCTTCCGCGACCTCCTCGAGTGGATCGCCCAGGCCTGGCGAACCGACCGCGCCCGCATCCTGGCCTCCAGCGAGGCGCTTCTCGATCAGATCCGCCAGGCTCTCCGGACGCGGCCGGCGCCGTTCGACGCCGGGCTGCTGGAGTCCGCCTTCTTCGCTTTTCGCCGCGGCTTCGACCCGGTGCACGGCGGCTTCGGCGGTGCGCCCAAGTTCCCGCGTCCAGCCGTGCACAACTTCCTCCTGCGCTACTGGGAGCGAACCGGCAATCAGGAAGCGCTGGCGATGGTTCTGACGACGCTCCAGGCCATGGCGCGGGGCGGCGTTCACGACCACTTGGGCGGCGGCTTCCACCGCTACGCGGTGGACGAGCGCTGGAGGGTCCCCCACTTCGAGAAGATGCTCTACGACCAGGCCCAACAGGCGGTGTCCTATCTGGAAGCCTTCCAGGCCACCGGCGAGGACTTCTATGCCGCGGTGGCGCGCCGCACGCTCGATTACGTGCTCCGCGACCTGACTCACCCGGAGGGCGGCTTCTTCTCGGCCGAAGACGCCGACAGCGCTCCCGACCCCGCCCATCCCGAGATCCACCGGGAGGGGGCGTTCTATCTCTGGACCCGCTCCGAGATCGAGCAGTTGCTCGGGCCGGCGGCGGAGTGGTTCTGCCGCCGTTACGGAGTCGAGCCGGGAGGCAACGTGGCCGATGATCCGCAGGGCGAGTTCACGGGCCGCAACATCCTGTTCGAGGCGCACAGCCTCGAGGAGACCGCGGTGCAGTCCGCGGCCGTGGCGAAGCTGCGTGAGGCGCGCGAGACCCGTCCGCGGCCGCATCGCGACGACAAGATCCTCACCGCCTGGAACGCCCTCATGATCTCGGCGCTGGCCCGCGCCGCACTGCCCCTGAAGGAGCCGCGCTACCTGACGGCGGCCCGGCGCGCCACGGATTTCCTGTGTTCTCGTTGCCTGGAGGAGCGCGACGGCGCCCTCACCCTGTGGCGCCGCTACCGGGACGAAGAGGCTGCCATCCCCGGCTTCCTGGAGGACTACGCCTTCTTCGTGCAGGCCTTGCTCGATCTGCACGAGGCGGATCCTGGCCCGCGCGATCTGGATCTGGCGGTGTGTTTGACCGCGCGGCAGCGCGAGTTGTTCGAGGACCGCGAAGAGGGCGGGTTCTTCAGCGCTCCGGCGGAGGGCGCCGGCCTGGTGTTGCGGCTCAAGGACGACCACGACGGCGCCGAGCCGGCGGGGAACTCGATCGCCGTGCTGAACCTGCTGCGGCTGGCGCAGAAGACCGGCCGTGAGGAATTCCGCGAATCGGCGGACCGAGCCTTCCAGGCGTTCTCGGGCCGCTGCGCCGCCGCGCCGGAGGTCCTCCCGCAGATGCTGGTGGCGCGCCTGCGTTGGGAAGAGGCCAGCGACACCGGCTGAATCCCCGGGCGGCGGCGCCGTCGTCCAACCTGATATTGTGGCTGGGATGGCCTTCAGCCTGCGCAGGGTCCTGGTATGGTTGAGCGCGATACTGCTTTCGGCCGGCTCCTCTGTGGGCGCCTGGAGCGGCGATGGGGACGCCCGGCAGGAGGAGATGCACACCGGCCTAAGGGCCCTGTCGGCCTGGCACTTCGAGGGTCCGCGGGGTTCCGCTCCGTGGGTGCCTGCGCCTGACGCGCATTCGGGCACGGGCGCGGCCTGCTTGGTAATCGTGGGCTTCACCGGGGGAATCGAACGCGGCAGCAGCCGCACCTCCGGCGTGGCGACCCTCAACGCCCTCATCCGTGAGCGGGTCGCGGCGGATGCCCGCGTGCTCACCTTGACCTTCAACAACTTCCGATGGCGGCGGGCGGCTACCGAAGTCATCCGTGCCGCGCAGGCCTCCCAGGGCGGCAGCGCCGCTGCCTGCGGCCTCCCCCAGCCGCTGATCATCGCTCACGGCCATAGCTGGGGCGCGAATTCGATCACCAAGTTCGCCAGAGAGATCAGAAAGGCCGGACTGGAGGTTTCTCTGGCAATCTACATCGACACCTTTGCCCTGCGCAACCCGCGGGTGCCGGACAACGTCCGGTATGCGGTCAACGTCTATCAGCGCGCGGGCATCCTCAGAGGCCTGCCGTTCCGGGGAAAGCGCAAGCTGGTGGTGGAGGACCCCGCCGCCACGCACATGCTGGGCAGCTTCGCCCTCAAGCCGGAGAGCGACAAGAGCGTCTGGAGCCGCAAC
>VFZS01000094.1 GCA_016871095.1 Acidobacteriota bacterium | reverse complement strand
TACAGCAGCGGGCCGGCGCGCCGCGCCGCTCCATCGGTTTCCCACTCCGGCCGGTACACGTGCAGTTTCCAGCGCCCGCTGCGCACGGCCTGCAAGCGCTCGTCACGGTAATAGTAGAAGGCTTCGTGCGGGCTTCTGGCGCCCCGCTCTCCCAGGATCAGTGGCCGGATGTCTCGGCCGTCGATGATCCGGTCCGCGGGCGGGCTGGCGCCCGCCAGCCGGGCGAAGCTGGGTAGGATGTCCATGGCCGTCACCAGCGCGTGGCAGACGCGCCCTCTCGGAATCCGCCCCGGCCAGCGCATGATGCACGGCACCCGGTGACCGCCCTCCCAAGTCGTGTTTTTCGAGCCGCGCAGCGGCCCCGCCGAGCCGCCGCGCAGACCAGGCCGGATGACCGGGCCGTTGTCAGAGCTAAACATCACCAGCGTGTTCTCATCGAGGCCCAGCTTCCGGAGCCTGGCCAGGATCTGCCCGATGCTCCAATCCAGCTCTTCAATCACGTCTCCGTATAGCCCGTGCGCCGACTTCCCCTGGAACTTCTCGGAGGCCGCCAGTGGAAGGTGCGGCATGTGGTGAGCCAGGTAGAGAAAGAACGGCCGGTCTTTGTTCGTGGCGAGGAAGTGGAGAGCGTCCTCGGTGTAGCGCCGGGTGAAGTAGCGCTGATCGGGGGCCTCTTCGATCTGCTCTTCACCGCGCAGCAGCGGCAGCGGCGGGGCCTGGAAGTTCTGCGCCTTGTAGTTCACCCCTCCCATGTCGTTCGAGTAGGGAACGCCGAGGTAGTAGTCAAAGCCCTGGCGCGTGGGCAGGAACTTCGGGTGATGGCCCAGGTGCCATTTGCCGATGCAGCCGGTGGCGTAGCCGCGCCCGCGCAGGATCTCCGCCAGCGTGATCTCGTCTGGATTGAGGCCGGTGGTCGAGTAGGGGAAAAGCACGCGATGGCCCAGGCCCAGCCGCATGGGGTAACAGCCCGTCAGCAGCGCCGCCCGCGAGGGCGTGCACACGCCCGCGGCCACGTAGAAGCTGGTGAAGCGCACACCCTCCTGCGCCATGCGGTCCACGTGCGGCGTGCGGATGTTCTGCGCCCCGTAAGCGCCCAGGTCCCCGTAGCCCTGATCATCCGCGAAGATGATTACCAGATTCGGAGGACGCCTCTCGGCGGCGCCGGCGGCCAGGGGATAGGCCGCGGCCCCGGTCAGAAACCCCCGTCTGCTGATCATCATTCCAGCCTCCTTAGAATTCAACTTTCAACCCCAACTGCATCACCCGCGCGGCTCGCGCCCCGCTGACCACGCCGAAGGCGGCCGCTCCCAGCGCCCGCCCGGGCTCCTCGAAGTCCGGGTGATTGGGCAGGTTGAAGGATTCGAAGCGGAACTGGACGTTGCGGCGCTCGCCCCAGCGGTGGTTCTTCAACAGCGACAGGTCCAGGTTCGCGATGCCGTCTCCCGTCAGCAGCGCCCGGCCGGAGTTGCCGAAAGTGTATGGGGCCGGCGCCGCCACGGCGGCGGTGTCGAAGTAGCGCTCCAAGGTCCTCTCCGACTTCGGGAGGGCGGGATGGCGGAGTACGTCCACCCGCTGCGAGCCCGACGGGAACGCGTTGGTGCTGTTCACCTGGGTCACCAGGCCGTACGGGCTGCCGGCCTGGAACAACGCGATGGCGCCCACGTTCCAGCCGCCCAGAATCATCGACGCCACACCCTGACTGAGCCAGCGCCGCCCCTTGCCCGCCGGCAGCTCGTACACCGAGCTCAACACGAAACGGTTGCGGACGTCGTTGCCGGACAGCGCTTTCTCGGCGCGGCGGTTGTACAGGTTCTGGATGCCCCCGCCCACCTGCCCGATTTCCTGCGCCGCCGTCACATCGTCGATGAACTTCGCGAAGGTGTAGTTGGCCAGGAAGTTCAGTCCGTGGGAGAAACGCTTCTCCCCCTTCAGGTTGAGCCCGTGGTAGCTGGAATTGCCCCACATGGGAGTGCTGAGGATGACATTGCCGAATTGCGGGAAGGGCCGGCGCACCTGGGCGTTCCCCGGCCCCATCAGGGCCAGCGGCACCTGGTTAATGCTCGTGTTGGGGCCGTTGAGCTTGTGGCCCACGCTGCCCAGGTAACTGGCTTCCAACAGCGTGCTCCAGCCCAAGTCGTGCTGGAGGCCGAAGTTCCACTGCTGCATGTAGCCGAGACGGCGATGCACCTCGATGAATTCCGGCGCGAACCTCACGGGCTGCCCCACCCGCACCGCGCCGAAGCCCGGTCCCAGGGCCGTGCGGCTGGTGTCGGGCATCCCGTCCCGCAGCAGGAACGGCGGCGTGACGCCATTGTCCGGCGAGGTAAAACTCCCGCTGGTTTCAAAGCCCGCACTGTTGTTGTTAGTGCCAGGCAAGGGCACGCCGAAGAACACCCCGTAGCCGGTGCGCAGCACGGTGGCCTTGCTGCCGAGCACTCTCCAGGCCAGCCCCACGCGCGGCGCGACGTTGTTGTAGTCTCCGTTATATACGTTACGCCCCAGCCCGTCCCGGCCGGCGAAAGTCACCACACCGGGCGTGCCGGAAACCGGGTTGAGGGCGCTCACGTCGAAGCCGTTTTGCCGGTCGTGGGCGTCGAAGCGCGGCGTATGCGCCTCCCAGCGCAACCCCAGGTTCAAAGTTAAATCGGACGTGACCTTCCAGTCGTCCTGGACGAACAACGCGAAGTACTTGGCCCGGCGGTCCAGCAAGTCGGAGTCCAGCACCGATCCGGAGTTGGGGACGCCCAGCAGCAGGCTGGCGATCGACAGACCCGTGTTGGCCACGTTGGGCAGCGCTGTGGGCTGAGGGCCAAACCCAAACTGGCCGGAGACGGCGCTGTTGAGGTCGTCCACGTTGCGCGCCAGGCGCACCTCCCCGCCGAGCTTCCAGGCGTGTTTCCCCCGGAACCAGGACAGCGTGTCCACCAAGTGAGTGTCGTGGATGGGCGTTTGTATGCGCTCTTGAGTGCCGGCCCCCAGGTTGACGAAGCCGGCCGCGGTGATCTGGGGAAAGGCCCGGTCCGAAACACCCTTCAGGCCCAGCTTCTTGGGCCAGCCCTCGTCCAGGCCGCGGGACAGGTTGCGGAAGAAGCGCGGTTGCCAGTTGAACCGTGCGTCGTTGATGACGGTGGGCGAGAAGCTGTGGATCTCGTTCAGCAGCAGGCTATAGGCCCGGCGCTCGCTGCGGTTGCCGTTGGGATCGGCGGCTGGCTCGTCGAACACCACGCCATTCCTGGTGGGGAAATCGTGGAGAATGAAGCGCCCGGAGAGGCGGTCGCGCCCGGTGAGCACGTAGTCCACCTTGCTGGTCCAGGTGGTGATGTCCAGAATATTGACCGTGTTGCGGCTGAAGTTGTTGGCCCCCGCCAGGTTGGAGGGCGGACGGTTGGGCCCCGGATATAGCGGCACGATCCTGGCAGCCGCGGCGTCGAGGCGGCTGGCAGGAAGGAGGTTGCCGGGGAAGGGATCGCGGAGCGTACGGGCCGGGCTGGCCGGATCGGCCCGCGTGGTGGCGGGGTCGTAAATGCGAATCAGCGCGCCGGCGGCGGTGAGGGTCTGCGAGAAATCGCCGCGCCGCTGCTCCTGGGTGGGCACGGTCTGCACGCGGGTCAGGCCCACTCTCTGTTTCTGCCATTCGTTCGAGCTGAACACGAACAGGCGGTTCTTGAGCACCGGCCCCCCCGCCGAGGCGCCGAACACGTTCCACCGCAGCGGCGCCTTGGTGGCGGCGAAGAAACCCCGGGCATCCAGCTTGTCGTTACGCAAGAACTCGTACAGGCCGCCGTGCCACTGGTTGGTGCCCGACTTGGTGGAGATGGTGACCACGCCGCTGGAGGAGTTGCCGAACTCGGCCGAGTAGTTGTTCTGCTGGATACGGATTTCCTGCACCGCCTCGACGGGCGGGTTGAACAAGGCCTGCGGCACCTCCAGGGCGATGTTGGACGAATTGACCCCGTCGATCATCCACTGCTGCTGGTCACCGCGGCCGCCCGCCACGGACACCCGCGGACGGATCACGTCTCCGGTGATGAACACCGCATGCCCCATCAGGCCCAGCAGCTCCCCCACCCGCCGCGCATTCAGGGGCATGTCGATAATCGTCTTGTTCTCGATGAACTGGCCCACCGTAGCGCTCTCGGATTCGAGCAGCGGGGCGCTGCCCGTCACCTCCACGGTTTCGGCCACCGCCCCGAGCGGCAAGGTCACATCCAGCCGGAACACCCGTCCCATCTCCAGCACGATGCCGACGCGAGAGTAGCGGCGGAAGCCCGGTGCTTCCACCGCCAGCCGGTAGGTTCCCGGGGGCAGCAGCGGCAGGGTGTACTCACCCTCCGCATTGGCCGAGGCTTTCCAACTCACGCCGGTATCCTGGCTCACCAGCTCTACGGCCGCGCCCGGAATGCGCCCCTGCGAGGGATCCGTCACGATCCCAGTCAGGGTCGCGGTGGTGACCTGCGCCCTCACGGAACACACCAACCCCAGGGCGGCCACCACCATGGACAGCACAACTGACCGATCACGCTGTTTCATGCGCGGTATTCTACACCCGCGCTCCGAGCCGTGTAAAATCATTGGTTGCACCTGAATCGACGTTTCCTCCCCCTGGTGGCGCTCCTCAGCGCGCTCCCGCTGGCCGCCGGCACTCGCCGGGCGCGCGCCTACCCGGTCGAGACTCCGCCCGTGTTGGACGGCCGCGTAGACGAGCCCGCTTGGCGGCGGATGGAGCCGCTGACCGGCTTCATCCAGCAGGAGCCTAGCGAGGGAGCGCCGGCCACCGAGCAGACCGAGGTCCGCATCGGCTTCGATCACAACCACCTCTACATCGGCATCATCTGCTTCGACTCCCAGCCCGACCGCATCGTGGTGACCCAGAACCGCCGCGACGCTTCACTGACCGACACCGACTCGGTACAGATCCTGCTGGACACTTTCCACGACCACCAGGCCGCCTTCATCTTCGGCACCAGCCCGACCGGCATCGAGTACGACGGGCAGGTGTCCAAGGCCGGACAGGGACGCGGCGGCTCCGGCATGCCGGCGCGCGCCGGGGGCCAGGGCAGCCGCACCGGGGGCGTCCAGCGCGGCGGCGCGTCCTCGTTCAACCTCAACTGGGACGGCGTGTGGCGCGTGCGCTCGCAGATCACCGAGCGGGGCTGGGAGAGCGAAATGGTCATTCCCTTCAAGACCCTGCGCTACCAGCCTGGCGGCGGGCAGGTGTGGGGACTGAATGTGAGCCGCAACCTGCGCCGCCGCAACGAGCAGTCCTTCTGGGCGCCGCTGACGCGCGCCTTCCACTTCACCCAACTGGAGCTGGCGGGCGAACTGGAGGGCCTGGAGCTGAAGGTGCACCGCAACCTGCAACTCCTGCCTTACGTAATGGGAGGCCTCAAGCAGGACTATCAGCGCGCCGGAGACCAGTCCAGGATGGCGCACACCGGCGGCCTGGACGCCAAGTACAGCCTTACCCCCTCGCTGACTCTGGATGCCACCTTCAATACTGACTTCGCCCAGGTCGAAGTGGATGAGGAGCAGGTCAACCTCACCCGCTTCGATCTGTTCTTCCCCGAGAAACGGCCCTTCTTCCTGGAGAACTCCGGCATCTTCGAATTCGGCACCCCGCGGGAGGTGGAGATCTTCTTTTCCCGGCGCATCGGCATCGACCAGGAGACCGGGGAGGAGATCCCCATCGACGCCGGACTGCGTCTGAGCGGTAAAGTAGGCTCCTACCAGGTCGGGACGCTGAACATGAAGACGCGGCGGTTAGGCGACCTCGCGCCGTCGAACAACTTCAGCGTGGTGCGGGTGAGCCGCGAGCTGCCCAACCGCTCCTCGGTGGGCGTGATCGGAGTGAACCGCCAGTCGCTGACCCGCGCCGGAACCGTCGCGGCCTTCAATCGCACCTTCGGCGCGGACGCCAACATCGGCATCGGCCGCTACACCAACTGGTTCAGCTACGCCGCCAAGACCCAGACCCCGGGCCTGAAGGGCAGTACCCATGCCGCGGTTTCCATTCTCGAGTTCGACAACCAGCACCACCGCGTGGATGCCGGATACATGGAGGTGGGCCACCATTTCAACCCCGAAGTGGGCTTCGTCCGGAGGGCCGGCTACCGCAAGCCGAATTTCGGCTACCGTTACACGCATAGCCCCGAGGGCCGCTACGTGCGCAGCATCTCACCGCACTTCCAGTGGAACCGGTGGTACACGCTGGGCACCAACCAGAAGGAATCCGGCTTCGAGCACTACCACTTCGACACTCGCTGGCAGAATGGCGGCCGGTTGGGCATCGCCTTGAACCGTAACTTCGAGCGCCTGGACGAGCCCTTCGAGATCGCCTCGAACGTCAAGATCGCCCCCGGAGGCTACGGCTTCAGCGAGATGGTGGCCAACTACATCACCGACCCGACGGCGCCGCTGTTCGCCGATGGCAACTTCGCCGTGGGCAACTTCTACGCCGGCACGATCCGCACCGTCAACCTCGGCGGCGGCTACCGGCGCGGCCAGAACCTGACCTGGACGGGCGGCTGGGTGCGCAACTACATCCGCGTGCCCGAGGGCCGCTTCAACACCGACCTGTTCGGCCTGCGTTTCAACTGGTCTTTCACCCCCAAGAGCTACTTGCAGGCTTTCACCCAATACAGCAACCAGACCAGGGAAATCAGCGCCAACATCCGTCTGGCGATCCTTTCAACTTCGAGCACGGGCCTTTTCGTGGTGTACAACACACGCGGCGCCACCGAGGATTTCCTGGATCCTCACTCCATCCGCCGGCGCACTCTCAGCCGCGCCCTTCTGATCAAATTCAACTACCTGCTGGATTTCTGACGGGGACAGACGGAACGTTCCCCGCGATTCCGCGTGCCCCTGGTTTCCGCGAGTCCCAGCCCGCTGTGCGCCCAAGTCGCGGAGCGCTCCGGCCGCCCGACGCAACCCCTTAGACGCTGCGGCGAGAGACTGCCCGGCGGGGGCGATGTTTCTGGATGATTCCCGCCAATGCGCGCAGGGCCTCGTTGGCCTCTTCCGCACTCGAGAACATGGCTGCCACATCAGGCTCAAGCACAACCACGATGCTGCCCGCGGCGTACCGGGAGGCATACTTGTTCGGCCGGGCACGACTGAAGTCGTACTCTGGGAGTATCTCGTCGAGATCAACCCGACCGGCTGCCCCCGCCTTAGCGTGGCCTCTGTTCATAATCCCTCCGCTCCCGGCGTGTCGCCCGCCACTTCACCGCACCCGCAGCACCAGCACCGTAGCCTGCTGGTCCGGCATCTGCGCCGGCACCTGGATGCTGAGCCGGTCGCCTTGTTGTTCGAACTTGAGCGCCTGGCCGCTGGCCACAAGCGACACCCGCCGCACCCGCGCGCGCAAGCCCGGCACTTCCAGGGCGCCCTTGGGCCAGTCGAACACGTGCACGTAGATGTCCTTCCCCTTGGACGTGGTGCGACCGAAGGGCAGATCGTGCAGCGGCCCGGCCGTGGTCCCGTAAATGGCCTCGCCGTTCACCTTCAACCAGGCCCCGATGCCGCGCAGCCGCTCCTGGAACTCCGGCTGGATGGTCCCCTCCGGCGTCGGCCCCACATTGAGCAGGAAGTTGCCGCCCTTGCTCGCCACCTCGATCAGCATGCGGATCAACTGGGTGGTGGACTTGTAGTTGGTGTCGTTCTGGTTGTAGGCCCAGGTACGGTTGATGGTCATGCAGGTCTCCCAGGGCCGCGCCGGCGGCGTCTTGGGGATGAACTGCTCGGGGGTCTCGAAGTCGCCCGGGATGCCTATGCGGTTGTTGACCACCGCCTTCGGCTGGTATTCGCGGATCATCTTCTCGAAGCGCAGGCCGTCGTAGAACTTCCCGCCCAGGCCGTCGAACCACACCACCGCCAGCTCGCCGTAGCGCGTCAGCAGCTCGCGCACCTGGATTTCCATGTAGTCCAGGTAGGTCACCCACTCCGCCCGCGCAGGCTCGCCACGCCAGTTGACGCTGGAAGGCTTTGTAGTGTCGCGGTAGCCCGGATGGTTCATATCCGGCGGCGAGTAATAGAAACCCAGCGGCATGCCCGCCTCGCGACAGGCCGCGGCCAGCTCCGCCACGATGTCCTTCTTATAGGGCGTGTTAGTGATCTTGTAGTCGGTATATGCCGTATCGAACATCACGAAGCCGTCGTGGTGCTTGCTGGTGAATACCATGTAACGCTGCCCCGCTTCCTGGGCCAGCCGCACCCAGG
Organism: Acidobacteriota bacterium; assembly: GCA_016871095.1. Lineage (GTDB taxonomy): Bacteria > Acidobacteriota > Terriglobia > Bryobacterales > Bryobacteraceae > VFZS01. The sequence continues at coordinate 3,654 of VFZS01000094.1, read as the reverse complement.
CCTTGGGATCGTACTTCACCGGGTTGAACCGCGAGGGCAGCAGGCGGTATTCGGCTTCACTGATGACTCCCCGCTCCTTGCGCTCGGGCCGCATGATGGGCCAGGAGGCTTCCACGCTGGCCAGCGAATACGGCCCCCAGTGAATGAACATCCCGAACTTGTAGTTCATGTAGCGCCGCACCCGCTCGTCCGGCGCCTCGGCGGCGAACGCCACCGCCGCCAGACACAACACCACCACTCCGAGTCGGACTCCAATGACAGTCATACCAGGCTGATCGTATCACCGGGAGAGGCGCCGCGTCATCCAGGTCAGCGCCGCCGCCATCACGGTGAAAACCACCGCCACCGTAAGCGCGGCGCCCCAGGCTTGGACGATACTCGCTCCAGGCCCCGCCTGGAGTGCCCGCGCGCTCAGCAGCGTCTTGAAGTGGGAGAGCAACGTGGTGGACCACATCAGCGCCAGGAACGCCCCGCGCACGGTCCTCTTGTCGTCGCGCGCCGCGCGAGCCACCCACCAGGCCGCCGCCACGGTAGTCAACGCCGCCAGCGTCCACACCACGACTGGCTCGAAGATCTTCTGATTCCCCAGCCAGTGCCGCGCCACGTTGGCCGCCGTGGCGCAGTAGACCAGGCTCACCCCGATGTGCCAGGCCAGCCGCTCGAAGGCGAACGCCGCGATCAGCAGAGCGCCTCCCAGCAGCGTAAACGGGAATCGCGGGTGGAGCCCACCCCAGTAGTACAACCCGACCGCGGCCACCGATACGGCCACGCCCCACATCAGGCCGGCAGCGGTGACGGCGGGCGCCTTCCCTTGCGCCAGGCGGCGGCGATTCAGCCAGGCGCAGCAGCCCAGGCCCACGCCGAACAGCAGCCCCAGCGTCATCTCCATCAGCTTCCACCAGTCGTACCAGGGGCCGCGCCAGGACGTGCCGAGACCGCCGGCCATCAGCCCGGCGCCGAGCGGAAAACCCGCACCGGCGCCCAGCGCGCCCCAGGCCGCGAAACGCCACGGCATCGACGTCCGTCCGCGCCAACTCGCCCACCCCGCCAGCAGCAGGCCGCCCAGGATGAATCCCGCCCACACTTCCGGACGGTTGACCGAGAAGTTCACCCGCGGTGGCTCGTGCACCAGCCGCCAGCCGGCCCAGGTGCCCGCGATCATCAGCGCCACGCCCACGGAGATGTCCTTCCAGGTGAAACGTTCCCGGCGGAGCGCGATGCCGATGGCCGCGCCTCCCAGCAGGCCCCACAAGGCGCCCTTCACGGCCAGACCGGCGTAACCCAGTGTCAGTTGGAAGGGCGCGCGGGCGACGAACCCGACCGTCTGCCCGTAGGTCTCCTGCCCACCAAAGCCCACTCCCACGGCGCCGAAAGCCACGATCAGCCCGTAGGAGAAATCCTCGCGATCAAGCAGCAGGCAGATGGCCATCACTACCAGCGCTCCGGCGATGGCCGCGCCCATGGGATGTCCGAAGTTGCCGCGCAGTCCCCAACCCAGCGACATAGCCAGCCCGGGGAACACCACGTACCACCAGAGCGAGCGGGATCCGTTTCCTACCATGGCGGGGATTGTACTACGCTCCGCGCCTCCGCCGGCACAAGCTCCAGGGCGGGCGGCGCACGCGCACGGTAACGGCTGGCGGATGATGATCCCTGAAATGCTGCAAGGCCTTTCTCAAGAAGTCGTTCTCCATGGTCAGTGGGCCCACCTTGCGCTCCAGCTCCGCAATCCGTTGTAGTTCCGTCAGGGCGCGGCTGACACCCCGCCGGCCCAGGCCGGGAAACGCCAGCTCACCCCGAGCCTGCCACTCCCCCCGCCGCCGCTGCAACAGGTTCGGGCTCAACTCCAGCAGGCGGGCGACCTCGCCCATCGTCCGCCCCCCATCGATCTCTCGCATCGCCGCCACCTTCAGGTCGCGGCTGTAGACTCGTCGGGCCAAGTCCATACCTCTCTCCATTCAATGCACTTGGCCCCTTGACTCCCTGTCTCACTTCTGGGGTGCACTCCGCTGCCCTCCGGCGTTGACTGGCACCACGAAGTAGGGCGTGGCGGTGGCCGGAGCGGGGTGGAACCAGCCGCTGCCGCCGCGGCGGTGAGGACCTCGAAGTAGTACATCAGGTCCCAGCTTGGGGAGATGTCCTCACCGGGAATGGTGAAGACGCGCCGGGTGGCGGGCGCCTCCAGGGGGCCCTGGGTCCCACAAATGCTTTCGCCGCATTCGGCGGACCGGCACGGTTGCGGCACCCCGCTGGCCAAGGCAGGCGACGTGGTGGTGTATTGACTCAAGAAGGGAAGGGCGACTCAGTGGCGCCGAATCCTGCAAACGGCAAATTGCGCGAAGCAGAGTTCTTCTCTATTCTCATGGGGAAGCACTTCGATTTGTACGAGTTCAGGTACTTCCTGAGCGCCTTTCTGTCGGCCCTCTGTAGCCGTACGGAGCACAACCGGCTCCACTCCGCAGACCCGAGGTTCCAGGATTGGTGGTAGAAGCTCCCGGTTCAGGAACGGTGGGTTTGGAGCACAGACGATGAGCCAGACGTGATGGAGCTTTGCCTGAAGGGCCTCGAGATCGTCCGCGAAATCTTCAAGAGAGCAGGGTACACCTACTGGCTGCCCGCTGACCGAATCTCCAGACCGGGGACGTGTCGGAAGTGCCGCACGTTGCCGGTCACCAGCGGCGCCGCAAGCTGGAGGGCGGTCGCGGCTATCCAGGCGTCCTGGGGGCCAATGGGACGGCCTGCCCGCAGGCCATGGGCCATGACCTCTGTTCACAAGTCGCACAGCGCGCTATCCGGGTGACAGATCCCGAAGCGGGCCAGGTACCGTTCCAGGGAGGCCAATCTGGCGGGTCCCCACTTCCGCAGCCGCGCGCCAAGCTGCATCTCGGCCCGCGTCATAAGCACTTGCCGAGCCGCGAGCGTGAGCGAGCGGTCCGGGCGCTGCTGAGTGAACAGTATTGAGTGTGGCTCAAGGTTCACCGCAGACTGGCGTTGACCGTCACTACGTAGTAGGGCGTGGCGGTGGCCGGGTCGGGGTGGAACCAGCCGGAGCCGCCGGCGGTGAGGACCTCGAAGTAGTACATCAGGTCCCAGCTTGGGGAGATGTCCTCACCGGGGATGGTGAAGACACGCCGGGCGGCGGGCGCTTCCAGGCTCTTGAAGGGCACGAGCTGATTCACCGGGCGGTAGTGCAGCCGCACGGTCTTGGCCGCGGTCGCCGGCGCCACGCTCAGGCTGAGCTGGAGCGGCCTTCCGGCCACCACCGCCTTGGGCGGAACGTGACTGATTCTCGGCTGCGGCACAGGCCGCGCGCGCTTGGTTGCGGGGGGATCCGGCGCCTCGCCCGCCGCCTTGATCACCAGGCCGCTTGTTGTCCACTCGCCCGCCGGGAAGACGATATCGAGGTGACCGTCACGCGCGTGCAGCTTCTGGGGGGTGGTGGAGCCATCCGGGTGCAGCAAGAGCGCTGTGAAATCGCCTTCGCCCGTGCGCACGCGGAAGGTCTGCGCGCCGCGGCCGCGAATCGAGTCTCCGAACAGGACGTTCCGCGGCAGGTTCCTGGGATTGCGCGCCACGGCGCGCACCTCGTGATAGGGCGTGAGCGACAGCGCACGGGCCTCGCGCTCACCGTCGCTGATCCAGCCGTAGCCCGCG
>VFZS01000093.1 GCA_016871095.1 Acidobacteriota bacterium | reverse complement strand
TCCGTCCGCGCGCGGCGCGCGGCGCTGCCCGCCGCCAGCCCCGCTTCCGCGCGCCGGCGCGGAACCGCTTCGCGGCGCCCTCCGGAGGACAGATACAGACGCTCGGGGATGCGAATGCGCAGAGCCCGCTCCCAGCGCAACTGGCGGGCCCAGTACTCCGGCTCGTCGATGGGGTCGATGGTGCCGAGCACGGTGGGCAGCGCCAGCAGCAGCATGGCGTGCAGCAGTGCCGACACCAGAAAGGCCGGCCAGCGCCGGGGCGGCGGCTGGGCGAGGGCCTCGAAGTAGGACCCGCGGACGCCGGCCCTGGCGGAGTCCACGGCCGAGCCGAGAAGCCAGAGCAGAAGCAGCGGCTGCATGGCTACATCTCTCCGCCCACCCTCAGCCGCGGGCGCGCCCTAGGTGCGGGGACCCCATAACGACAACTGATCGGGAATCCGCTCGGAATGCCTTTCCACCACCAGCGAGCGCAGCCACTGGGAGCCCGCCGGGCCGCGGGCGCCCTCCGCCTCCAGCCCCGGATGGCTGGCCCCCGGCTCCCGGCTCATGTTCTGGAGGTTGCGCAGGCCGTACAGCGCCAGCTCAAAACGGTCCTTCACGCCGACCTTCTGAAACAGCCGGGACAAGTACACCTTGACGGTGCCCTCGGAGATGGACAGCGTGGTCGCGATCTCCTTGTTCTTCAGCCCTTGCGACAGAAGACTCACCAACTGGCTTTCCCGCCTGGTTAGAGTGACCATCTTGGCCGACAGAAAGCTGGCCGTCAGGCCCTTGTCGAACCACAGCTCTCCCTCCGACACCTTGGCCAGGCACTTGACCAGCAGCTCCGCCGGCAAGGTCTTGCGCAAAATCCCGCGGATGCCCAGCTCCATGGCTTGATACGCCAGTTCCGTGGATATAGTCCGGACCCACAGCACGATCCGGCACAACGGAAGCTCGCGGCGCAACTGGGTGAGCAGTCCGAAGGTCACCTCCGGCGTAAGATCAATCAGCAGGACGTCCGGGCGGTCCTCCGCCAGGGCGCGCTCGACCAGCTCAGCCGGGCTCTGACAGACCCCGCAGCGCTCCAGCCCGGGAAACCCTCCCGCGACCGTCAGGAAGCCGTGCGCCAGCACCGGCTCATCGGAATACAGTAGTACACGCGCCATTGACAAACCTCATCTCCGGAGCGCCCGGCCGCGATGCGGATGAAGACTGCGGCGGGAGTAAGCCGGGGCTCCGGTCAGTCAGAAGAACAAGTTTAGTACTGCAAGTACTGGAACTACTATAGCCACAGGCGGGCAATCGTATCCTCGCAGATCTCCTCGTAACACCGGGATCGGTGATCGGAAACCCCGTGATACTAGAAAGTCCTCCTTGACAGTTGAAACTCCTCAAGATTCTGATACATTGATTCTACGGGAGGCGTTAACCTCAGTCAACTATTAACTGTCATCCAAATTGGGTATTGCTTGCGGGCGAAAACAGGTGTATCCAGTAATTTAGCTCATGGACAGGCGTGTGGATTCTCGTCTTGATGTCAGGCTCCCCTGTTATGTGGGGCTCCCCAACAACCATGCCAGGCGGCTGGCGGGCGTGACCGTGAACGTCAGCCGGAGCGGAATGCTGGTTTCCTGGAGGCGCAACGGCCCCGCGGGCGAGCTTCCCGCCCCGGGCGATGTGATGACCGCCGAGATCGAGCTGCCCGCCAGCCGCAGCTTCGGACGGCGGTGCATGCACTGTCAGGTTACGGTGGTGCGGATCCTGGAGGATGACGCCGACGCCGCGCGGGTGGCCTTCCGCGTCAACCGCATGCAGTTTCGCAACTACGCCACGGGGCGGTTCGCCCGGGGCGGTCTGGAGGACGTGCTGAACCGCTCTCGTCTGGTGATGTAGAGGATGCAGCCTATGGCTTGCTTACAGAAGCGTCGGGGAGCAGGCGGGAACGCCGTGATCGAGGTGTCGCTGCTGATGCCTTGGATCGTGTTCCTGTTCATCGGAGTGTTCGACTTCGGCTTCTATACCTATGCGTTCACCTGCACGCAGAACGCGGCCCGCGCGGCCACCTTGTACTTGTCCACCGGCTTGGGGTTGGCCCGCTCGGAATGGGCCAGCCCGGCTCCTGCGACTTCCCCGGGCGCCTGTCAGGTGGTGCTGGGAGAGATGCGGAGGCTGCCCAACGTGGGCGCCGCGGTCACCGGTTGCAGCGCCTTGCCCGTGCAGGTGACGGTACATGCTCCGGTCCTGGAGCTGGACGGTTCATATTTCACCAGGGTGACTGTGACCTACCAGACGGTGCCCCTGTTCCCGCTGCCCTTCATGGCCGGGCGGATGACCATCAGCCGGGATGTGCGGATGCGGATATACGGAGACTGACATGGCGAACCACAGGCAAGGGCGCAGCGGCCAAGCGATTCTGGAGTTCACCCTGATCGGCATCCCTATGATCTTCGTGCTGGTCTCGGTGGTGGAGATGGCGCGCGGCATGTGGGTGTATAACACCCTGGCGCACGCGGTCAAGGAGGGGACCCGCCTGGCTATCGTCAACGGCGCCAACTGCGCGAAGTTGCCCACCTGTCTGCCCACCATCACGGTAGGCGAAGTGGCCGAGCGCATCCGTTGGACGGGGGTGGGCTTGTCGCCGGATGAGCTGGAAGTGACCCTGGTAGCGCTGCGGCCCAGCGCGGCGGGGCCCGTGCCCGTGGGGACCCCCGTCAACTGCAACCCGCTCAGGACTTGCCTGGGCCGCGCGGACATGTTCCCCCCGGCCGATGGGAATCGTCCCAAGGTCCATTCGGTGTCCGTTCAGGGGGTGTACCCCTTCCAATCGGCGATTGCCATGTTCTGGCCGGGGGCCGGCCCGGGAATGAACTTCGGGAGGGTCCGGTTGCCTGCCAGTTCGGTGGAGGTGATCCAGTTTTGAGGTGCGCGCCGCACCAGCAGACCGCGAGGGGGCGGAGAGATTGACGAGGTGCTTATGAGACACGGGCGGCGGCGGGGACAGGTCATCGTGATGGTGACCCTGGTGCTGATCATGATGTGCGGCGTCCTGGGTCTGGCAGTAGACCTGGGATGGGCCTACTACCTTGAGAAGACATCCCAGGCCGCGGCGGACGCGGCGGCCATCGCTGCGGTCAGCAAGGCATTCACGGCAGTGGGGGGAGCAGGGGCCACCCCGGGCGCGTACTCCACCCAGGATTCGGCCCCCACCCCGGTGCCCTGCTCGAGCGTCGGCGCCGGAGGCGCGCTGGCGGAGGGGTGCCTGTACGCACAGCGCAACGGATTCACCGACACCGGGCGCCAGACCGTGACCATGGCGGCGAACGCCGATTCCGTACCTCCGACGGCCACGCGGGTGGGATCGGTCATGTACTGGGCGACGGCCCGGGTCGCCGAGCGCATCCCCCAGCTCTTCTCGGCGGTGCTGGGCAATACCATGGGCGGCGCCGGCTCGCGCGCCACGGCGGCGGTGATCTGGTCGGAGGCGCCGGGCAGCCTGTACGCCCTGGACCGCCAGTTCGACTACGGCACTCCCAGCGGGGGGATCGGCAACGACCTGTTCATCCAGGGCGGTGGAAGCGTGCGCTCCGGCGGCGACGTCTACCTGGCCTCCACCGCGGGCGGCACCGGAAACCCGCCCGGCCAGAAAGACTACTACGCCTCCGAAGGGCTGGGCGGCTGGGAGGTCTGGTCGGAAACCGGCGCCACTTATATTCGCACCGGCGGCTGGTCTACCGCGCCGCAGGATTTCTATGTCGGCCCGGACAAAGTCCAGCAGAATCCCTCGCACCAGCCGGAGGGCGATCAGTTCCTGGATCCCCTGCGCGGCAAGGGGCAGCCACCGCCTCCACCCGCCGGCCTGGCGGACTGCGCGATTGTGGAGACCAGACTAGGAAGCGAGACGGTGGGTGTCATCAGCGCCGCCGTGAGCCCGGTGTGGGGGCCGGGCAACTATTACACCGTGGATGCCGCGGGGAATGCCACCGGGAACCGGCTGTTGGTCCAGGAGGGCGTCACTTTCGGATCGGGCGGCTCCTGTTCCAGCGGATCAGCCCCACGGACATTCGGCAACTATGTTTTCTTTGGCGGCATGATTTTGCCCAACGGAATGGTGACCTTCGATCCCGGCCGGTACGTGTTTGCCGGCGTCCGGGAGACGACGAGAGGCAACCCCGGCATTCTCCTCGACGGCCGGACGCAGGCGTATATGCAGGACAGAACGCCGCCAATAAGCGGCCAGGTTCAGCCCAACACCGACGCGGGTGAGATCTTCATCTTCACGGATCCCAATTACAGAGGCGGTCCCATGAGCGAAACGCGGCTGACCATTCCGGGACCGGTGCAGGCGGTGGCCAGCCAATTGAAGTACGGAGTCGTCGATCTACAGGCCGGGGGCGCCGGGGGCAAGTCCGACATCAACCTTCACGGGTTGTATGCGAAATCCGGGGCGCTGCCGCAAGGCCTGGAGGGTTTCGATCCGGTAGTCTTCTGGCAGGACCAACGCAACTCCACGGTGCGGTACACGCCGGACGGCTACTACGGTTGCGGGCAGGTGAGCGGCGCTGCCTGCGCCTCGGGCCGCACCATCGACCAGCCGGACTGGACAGGCAGCTCAGCAACGGACACCAACGGTTCGCCCGAGATGAACCTGCAAGCCACGCCCTCGAACCGTCTGTTTGGTGTGGTCTACCAGCCGCGGGGGGCGTGGGTAATCCTGCACGGGGGCCAGACGCAGATGTCCTCGCCCTTGCAGTTGATATCGGGAGCGTACGAAATCCGCGGAGGCGCCTCGGTGCTGCTGCAACCGGCGCTCCGGCCGATGACGCGCCAGGTAGTGGCGCTGGTGGAGTAGATGAGGGAGCCCAAACCCAGCCCGGTGGCCGCCTGGATGCCCACGTTGACCGACGTGGCGTTCCTGATGCCCGCCCTGTTCCTGTTCCTGCGCCTGGATGGGCTGAGTTTTCTGTTGCAGGACGGGGACACCGGGTACCACATCCGGGCCGGCGAGTGGATGCTGGACCACGGGCGGGTGCTGGACCACGACATTTTCTCGTACACCAAGCCGGGCGAGCCCTGGATGGCCTGGGAATGGCTCTGGGACGTGACCTTCGCCTGGCTGCACCGGCAGTGGGGCATGGCGGCGGTTACGCTGGTGAGCCTGCTGGTGATCTCCGTGACCACGGCGCTGTTGTACCGGCTGACGCGGCGGCAGAGCGGGAACGCGGTGATTGCCATCGGGCTGACCTTCCTGGCGGCGGCGGCCAGCTCGATCCACTGGCTGGCTCGGCCGCACTTGTTCACGCTCCTGTTCGTGGTGATCTTCTACTCCCTGCTGGAGCGGGTCCGCGAGGGCCGGGAACGCCTGCTGCTGTGGCTACCGCTGCTGACCGTGCCGTGGGTGAATCTGCACGGCGGCTTCTTCGTGGGGATTGTGCTGGTGCTGGCATACGCGGCCGGTGAACTGGTGAGTGCGGCCCTGGAGCCGGAAGCCGGTGCGCGGCGCGAGGCAGCGCGGCGCGGCGGGCGATACCTGCTGACTGCGGCCGGCTGCGCGGTGGCCAGCTTGGTCAACCCCTTCACCTGGCGGCTGCATGCGCACATTCTTGGATACTTCACGGATTCATACCACTTCGAGAACATCACCGAGTTCCTGTCGCTCAACTTCCACCATGTGGTGGGCCGGTACGTGGAAGGCTTGATCCTGCTAGGGGTCGCCGGGGCGGCCTGGAGTGTCTACCGGCGGCGGTTCTCCCACGCCCTGCTGGTGGCGGGGTGGATGCACCTTGCGTTGCTGTCGGCGCGCAACATTCCGATCTTCGCGATCGTGACGGCTCCGGTGGCCGCGTGGGCGCTCCGGGAGTGGCTGGAGCGGCTGGACGCGGCGCGAGTGGCCGGCTGGGTAACGCGCACGGCACACGCGTTCCGGGACTTCTCGGCGGGCATCACCGCCATGGACCGGCTGGGACGAGTGCCCGCGACCAGCGCGGCTGCCGGAGTCCTGCTGATGATGCTGGCTGGGGCTGCCAGCGAGGGGTCGAAGCTGCGGGCCGAGTACGATCCCAAGCGCTACCCAACCAAGGCGCTGGAGGCGCTGCGGCTGGTCGAGGGCGCCGGGCCGGTGTTCGCCCACGACGAATGGGGCGACTACCTGATATACCGGCTTCACCCCCAGTTGAAGGTCTTTGTGGACGGCAGAAGCGACTTCTACGGCGGGGAGTTCAATCGGAAGTACGTGGACCTCATGAACGGCCAGCACGATTGGGAGAAGACGCTGGAGCGTTACACTGTTCAGACCGTGCTGCTGCCGGTTAAAGCACCGTTGGCCAGCACACTCAAGGAATCGGCGCGCTGGCGCGTAGTATACGACGACGGCGTGGCCATCGCCTTCCGGAGGGCCGCCCGGGCTGCGCCCCGGGCGGGTTGCCTCGAGGACGAACGAGTTTCCGCTGCCGTGGGCAGCGGAGTTATAGGCGATCGCTTGATCGCAAAACCCAATCATCGTGATCGCAGGATCACGACAACTAACATAAGGAGAGAACCAAATGATTAGCTACTTGAAGAACTTTGTGCGCGACGAGAGCGGCCAGGACCTGGTGGAGTACACCCTGCTGCTGGCCTTCGTGGCGCTGGCTTCCGCCGCGCTGTTCATCAATGCGGGCGGCTCGATTAATATGATCTGGCAGTCGGCCAACACCCGTCTGAATGAAGCGGCCCAGTGTGCCAGCTAGAAGTGCGGTCTTGGGGGCCTGCCCCGCGGCAGGCCCCTGGCCTCCAGGGCGTGGCGCCTGGAGGCAGGCAAGGAACAATGTACCGGACTGATAGCAGTAAGGGGACCGTAGCATGAATCGACGATTCGTGTCCGTACTGGCGTTTGCTTTTGTGGTGGCGGCGATTGCGACGCTGCTGTTCTACCGGCTCGTCGCCGGGCGGCTGGGCTCGGCGCCCAAGCCCGTGGCCACCACCAAGGTGTTGGTGGCGGCCAGAGAGCTGACCGTGGGCACCTTGATCAAGGACGTAGACGTCGGCGAGAAGGAGTGGCTGGGCCCCCCGCCGCAGAACTCGGTCCTCAAGAAAGAGGACCTGGTGGGACGCGGTGTGGTGGCGCGCATTTATGCGGGAGAACCCATCATCGAGAGCCGCCTGGCAGCCAAGGGCGCCGGTGCGGGACTGGCGGCCATGATTCCGACCGGGATGCGCGCGGTGGCCGTCCGGGTCAACGAAGTAGTGGGCGTGGCGGGCTTCGTGGTGCCCGGGATGCGCGTGGACGTGCTGATCGCTGGAGTGCCGCCCAACTCGCCGCAGAACCTGGGCACTCTGTCGAAGACCCTATTGCAGAATATCGAGGTGCTGTCGGCGGGGCAGAACATCCAGAAGGACGCCGAAGGCAAGCCCATCTCGGTGCCGGTGGTGAACCTGCTGGTGACGCCGGAGCAGGCCGAGACCCTGAGCCTAGCCACCAGCGAGACGCGCATCCAGTTGGTGCTGCGGAACCCGCTGGATACCCAAACCGCCAAGACGCCCGGCACCGCGGTGGCGCAACTGTTCTCCGGGCAGAGGCTGGCGCCGCCGGCTTCGGGCGGAGGAGCGCCCCGGACGCCCAGCCGGGCGGCGCCGCCCCCGCCGGTGGTGGAGAAGAAACCCCCGCCGCCCATCGTGGTGGAAGTACTCCACGGAGGCAGGAAGGTGGAGACGAGCTTCCCGCGTACATCGGAGGAGAGACCGTGAAGCGCATCAAGCTGGCGATGTGGATCTACGTGGTGACGATGGCGGCAATGTGGGGCCTGTTTCCGGCGCAAGCGGAACAGGCCCAGCCCTCGGCGGCCGGGGCCCGGGATCTGTTCGTGACCGTTGGCAAGTCCCTGGTAGTCGAGAGCCCGGTCGTTATCCAGCGGGTCTCGGTGGCCGAGCCTGCGGTGGCGGAAGCCGTCGTGGTGAACCCCAAGGAGGTGGTGGTCAATGGGAAAGCGGCGGGCGAGACCAGTCTGATTATTTGGCAGCAAGGCGGGAACCGCCTGCTCTTCGACCTGCATGTCCGCGCCAACACCTCGCGCCTGGAGGCCGTGCGGGCCCAGCTCAAGCAGGAGCTGGCTGGGCAGGAGGTCAGCCTGACCCTGGAAGGCGACGATGTGTTCCTGCGTGGCACGGCGAAAGACCTGGTCAGCGCGGAACGCGCGGTGGCCATCGCCGCGACCTTGGGTAAGCCCGTCAACCTGCTGCACGTCAAAGTGCCTCCCGCCGACCAGCAGGTGCTGCTGAAAGTGCGCTTCGCTAACGTGGACCGCGCCGCCAGCACGGACTTGGGCGCCAACTTCTTGTCCACCGGAGCCCTGAACACACCCGGCTCGATCACTACCCAGCAGTTCGGCCCGCCCCGCGTGGAATCCATGGGCGCTTCGGGGGGGAGCAGCACGCAGTTCAGCTTGACCGACGCCCTGAATGTGTTCCTGTTCCGCCCGGACCTCAACCTGGCCGCCACCATCCGTGCGCTGCAATCCAAGCGGCTGCTGGAGATTCTGGCGGAGCCCAACCTGCTGGCCATCAACGGCAAGGAGGCCAGTTTCCTGGCCGGGGGCGAGTTCCCGGTGCCCATAGTGCAGGCAGGCGTGGGCGGCGCGGGAGCGATCTCCATTCAGTGGCGCGAGTTCGGCGTGCGCCTGAACTTCGTGCCCGTGGTCACCCCGCGGGGTACCATCCGGCTTCAGGTGATGCCGGAGGTCAGCTCGCTGGACTTCGCCAACGCGCTGGTCATCTCGGGTTTCACCGTGCCCGCCATCTCGACGCGGCGCGTGGAGACCGAGATTGAGCTGGAAACCGGGCAGAGCTTCGCCATCGCCGGGCTGCTGGACAACCGGGTGATCGACAGCCTGTCCAAGATCCCCGGCATCGGGGACATTCCCCTGCTCGGCAAGCTGTTCCAGTCCCGCTCACGGGTTAAGAACAGTACCGAGTTGCTGGTGGTGGTGACGCCGGAGATTGTGCGTCCGGTTCCCGAAGGGCAACCCGTCCCGGCGGTGAAGATGCCGGCCGAATTCCTCAGCGGAACCCCGGCCAGCCCGCCACGGACGCCGGGTATGGAGGTCACCGGCCCGGTGCCGGTGCGGCCCACCCAGCAGACCGTGCCGGTGGAGCAGCTCCAGCCCAAGCCGGAGCAGGGGCGGGGGGCGGCAGGCTCGGGTGTGCAGTACATCCCGGTTATGCCGATGCCCGTGCAGCAGACGCCGGCGCCCAGCGCGCCGCCTGGCGGCGCGAAACCGGCGCCGCAGCCGTGAAGACCGTTTGAAGGAGCGCATGACCCCGCTCAACCTCGGCTTGGTGATATCGAACCAGGACCTCTGGAGCGAAGTCCAGGACTGCCTGCGGGGCTCGCCCGCCCGGGTGGTGCTCCAGCAGGCTTCCGTAGGCGACTGGTCCTTGTTCGTAGAGCAGGTGGAGCGGCTGCGTCCCGACGTCCTGCTGTTCGACATCACCCGCTCGCTGCGCAGCTTCGAGGAAGCGGTGCGCAGCCTGAAGACCCTTTCGGCGCCTCCCATGCTGGTCGCCCTGCACACCAGCGCGGACCCGGAGACCATCCTGGCGGCCATCCGCGCGGGGGCCAACGAGTATCTGTACCCCCCGCTGGAGGCGGGGCTGAAGAAGGCCTTGGAGCGGGCCTCGGGCGAACACGCCAAACGCCAGGTGCGGACGCGCCCGCGGGCCCGTACGCTGGCCTTCGTGTCCTCGAAGGGAGGCTGTGGGGCCACCACCGTGGCCTGCCACGTGGCCCAGGAGCTCCAGCGCGTCACCCGCCAGGACATCCTGCTGGCCGATTTCGACCTGGACGCGGGGATCGTCGGCTTCCTGATGAAGGCCAAGACCCCTTACACCCTGCTGGATGCGGCGCAGAACGTGCACCGGCTGGACCTCAGCTACTGGAAGGCGCTGATCTCCGACGGCCGTATGAGTCTGGAGGTGATCCCGGCCCCCACCGCGGCGTCTGTTCGGCAGGCGGTCGAGCCGGAGCCTTACCGCCACGTCCTGAACTTCGTCCGCACCGCCTACGACTGGGTGGTGCTGGACCTGGGGCGCAACCTTAACCTGCTGAGCATGAGCCTGCTCGAGGACATCGACGAGGTCTTCCTGGTGGCCACCCTGGACCTGCCCGCGCTGCACCAGGCCAAGCTGGTCACCCAGACGCTCATGGACTACGGCTTCAGCCCCAACCGGCTGCGCCTGGTGTTGAACCGCATGCCCAAGCGCTCCGACCTCACCTCCGACGAGGTCGAGCGCGTCCTGGGCGTGCCGGTATACGCCACCCTGCCCAACAACTACCAGGAGTTGTTTGAGGTGTATGCCCATGGCAACCTGCTGCCCCAGAACAGCGAGTTGGGGCAACAGTTCAACCGGCTGACGGTGAAGATCGCGGGAGTCGAGGCCCCTAAGAGCCGGGCCCGTTTGGCGCTTTCATTATGAGGAGGGAGTAAGCGGAAATGGCGACCGACACTGTGCCCAGTCCCCCAATGGGAACCGAAGCCGGCTGGGTGAACCGGTTGACCAGCCACGGCGTCCCCACGCCCGAGTACCAGGAGCTGAAGTTCACCCTGCACCGCAAGCTGCTCGAGCGGATCAACCTGGAGGTCCTCTCCTCCATCGCCGGCGAGCGGGTGCGGGCCGAGATCCGGGGCGCTCTGGCCAAGCTGGTCAACGAGGAGCGGACGCCGCTCAGCCTGCTGGAGAAGGAGCGGGTCACCGAGGAGGTGCTCAACGAGGTCTTTGGCCTGGGGCCGCTGGAGCCGCTGTTGCAGGACCCCACTATCTCGGACATCCTGGTGACCACGCCGCGCCTGGTCTACGTGGAGCGCAACGGCCGGCTCCAGCGCACGCCCGTGATGTTCAAGGACGACCAGCATTTGCTCCGCATCATCGAGAAGATTGTCTCCCGCGTGGGCCGTCGCGTGGACGAGTCCTCGCCGCTGGTGGACGCGCGCCTGCCGGACGGCTCCCGCGTGAACGCGGTCATTCCGCCGGTGGCGGTGGATGGGCCGCTGCTGTCCATCCGCCGGTTCCGCCGCGACCCCATCCAGGCCGAGGAGCTGGTCCGCAACCTAACCCTGACCGAGGGCATGCTCCGCATCGCCCAGTCCAGCGTCAAGGCGCGGCTCAACATGATCATCTCGGGTGGCACTGGCGCGGGCAAGACCACCCTGCTCAACGTGATGTCCGGCTACATTCCCGAAGACGAGCGCATCGTCACCATCGAGGACGCGGCCGAATTGCAGATGCGTCAGGTGCACGTGGCGCGCATGGAGGCCCGGCCGCCCAACATCGAAGGCCAGGGCGCCATCCGCATCCGGCAACTGGTCATCAATGCGCTGCGCATGCGCCCCGACCGTGTCATCGTGGGCGAGGTGCGCGGCGAGGAAGCCCTGGACATGCTCCAGGCCATGAACACCGGCCACGACGGCTCCCTGACCACCATTCACGCCAACAGCCCGCGCGACGCCATCGGGCGCCTCGAGGTGATGGTGGGCATGGCCAACGCCAATATGGGGGTGCGCGCCATCCGCCAGCAGGTCAGCTCCGCCGTGGACCTGTTCGTCCAGATTGCCCGCTTCTCCGACGGGACGCGGCGGGTCACCCACCTCACCGAGTGCGTGGGCATGGAAGGCGACCAAGTGACCACCCAGGACATCTGCGTGTTCGAGAAGACCGGGGTGGCCGAGGACGGGCGGGTACTGGGCCGCTTCCGGCCCACCGGCGTGCGCCCGAAATTCTCCGAGCGGCTGAAGGCGGCGGGCATCCAGTTGCCCCAGTCCGTCTTCCAGACCTCCGTCGAGATCAGTTGAGGATTCGACCATGTTGGTTTACGTTCTGGTGTTCCTAGTCATCCTCGCCCTGGTGGCGCTGAGTATCAGCTTGGGAACCCGCGTGCTGGAGGCGCAGCGCAAGAAGCGCGTCCAGCAGATGCTCCAGACCGCCGACGGCGGAGCGCCGGTCAGCGAGACCAAGGTGCTGGTGGAGCAGGCCA
>VFZS01000092.1 GCA_016871095.1 Acidobacteriota bacterium | reverse complement strand
CCATCCTGGACGGTGTAGCCGGCATCCGGCCCGCGCGCCAGCGTGATGCCCCGCGCCCCGGCGGCATCCCAGCGCGCCAGCTCGGCGGCCTGGGCGGCCAGGCACACCCACAACACCGCTAATACCCTCATCGCCAGCCAGTCTACCGAAAAATGGGGACAGCAGGGAGTCATGCCGGCGCGCCGGCACCCAGAAGCATGAAAATCCTGGGACAGGCCGGGGTGTCCACGGAGGGACACCCAAGCCTGTCCCGGATTTTCAAGAGAGCCTGATCTGTCCCGCGTTTCCAGATGGTCGGCACCGTCGCGCGAAAATGGGGTCACATCAGGCTGACCCCATTCAGCGGGTCAGGTAGGGCCAAGTGGGGGTGAGGTGGTAGCCGTACTTGCTCACGGCGATCCAGACTACGCCGGCGATAGCCACGAGGATGACGAACAGGACATAGAACACCATCTTCCAGGGGAAGTGCTGGCCTTCGCGGTGCAGCCACAGCAGGTAACTGGCGAAGACGCCCACGAAATACAGCAGCACCATGGGGACGGAGAAGATCATCAGGTTGAAGATGTCCGGCGTGGGGGTGATGATAGCGGCCAGGATGACGATGAGCAGGATGGCGTAGCGGCTGTTGCGCACCAGGAAGCCCGGGGTGAGGATGCGCAGCAGGGTGAGGAAGAAGATCAGGACGGGCAGCTCGAAGACCAGGCCCACGCCCAGGGTGATGTTGACGAACAAGTCGAAGTACTCGCTCACCGAGACGATGGGCTGGATGCGGATGTCGCGGCCGATGCCCAGCAGGAAGGTCAGCCCGAAGCGGAAGGCCACGAAGTAGGCGAACAGGCCGCCGGCGATGAACAGGCCGGCCGAAATCAGCACAAAGGGTCCGGCCCAGCGGCGCTCGCGGCGATACAGGCCGGGCGCGATGAAGGCCCACACCTGGTAGAGCACCCAGGGGGAAGCCAGGAAGATCGCCGCCAGCATGGGCAGCTTGATCCAGACGATCTGGAAGACCTCCATGGGCTTGATCTGGGCCAGGCGGGGATCCTTGATGCCGAGCTGGGTGAGGGCGGCGTTGGCCGGCTCGCTGACGATGAGCCAGAGCTGATTGGCGAAGATCAGGCTGACCAGGAAGGCGACGCCGATGCCGATCAGGCACTTGAAGATGCGGGAGCGCAGCTCATCGAGGTGCTCGAGGAAGGACATGCGAAGCATGCGCCCTTCCTCCTCCTCGCCCTCTTCGGCGGGAGGAGCACCGCTCTCGACGACCGACACGTCGGACGTGGTGAGGGAGGTGCTCTCCGCCGGCGGCGTCTTGCCGCCCTTCCTGAACTTCCAGAACGCCATGGGCTAGCTTACAGGCGCGGACTTCAGATCTGGAAATCGGCCGCCGGGACGGGTTTGCCGGCCGGGGCCTGGGAGCCGTCGGAGGAATCCTCCAGCGGCGCGCCTTCCGGAGCGGATCCGGAGTCGAAGTCGGCGCCCTGATCTGCGGATGCGCCTACGGTGGATGAGTCCGGCGGGGTGGAATCGGAGGAGCCGGAGCCGTGGTGCTCGCCGTCGTAGTAGGAGGAGTCGTAGTTGTAGTCGTAGTTGTAGTTGTCGGGCGAGTACTCGCTGGTGACCTCCTTCAGGGACTGGTTCTCCTGTTCGATGGAGGACATCTCGCGGTCGAAAGTGGACTTCAGCTCGCTGGAGGCGCGGCGAAACTCGGTGAGCGCCTTGCCGATGGTCTTCCCCAGCTCGGGGAGTTTCTTGGGGCCGAAAATGAGCAGGGCAAGGACGAAGATGAACACCGTCTCTTGCCAGCCCAGGGAAAACATTGAGATTCTCCTTAACTCCGGACGGACGCTTCCATGATAGCCAGCGGGCCAAGAGGGCGTCAACCGGGAGCGGAGGCCCAGCGGCGGCGGGGGTACAGTTGCAGCGGACCGGCCGCTTGCTCCGGCCGCCGGCCTGCGCTGTGATTGAGACATGAGGCGGCGCGGCGCGGTGCGGATCGGGACCTCGGGCTGGCACTACCCGCACTGGGTGGGGCCGGTCTACCCGCCGGGGCTGCCCTCCACACGGTTCCTGGAGCACTATGCGGCGCGCTTCGATAGCGTCGAGATCAACAACTCCTTCTGCCAGCTTCCCGCGGCGGCGGACCTGCGGCGCTGGAAGAGCACGGTCCCCGAGGGCTTTCTCTTCGCCGTCAAGGCCGGCCGCTACATCACGCCCATGAAGAAGCTGAAGGACCCGCTGGTCACGTGCCGGAAGTTCTTCGACCGGGTGGCGTTATTGGAGGAGACGCTGGGACCGGTCCTGTTCCAGTTGCCGCCACGGTGGCACGCGGATGCGGGGCGCCTGGCGGCGCTGGTGCAGTGTGGCAGGCGCTGTGGTGGCATCTCGGCTACAGGACGCTAGTGTGATGCGTCGAAGATACGGTAGGCTATCTCAGTGGGGCAGACGATCGTTTTTCGTCGTCTGCCGTTGCCCAGGCCACACCAAACCATGGCCTGCGCCACGGGCTTGCATAGGCCGCACTAGTTGCGACGCCCTAGAGTAGCTCCCCCGACGGGGCTGGCCCGGGAGGCGATCACCACAGGCTGCCCCCGCGCTTGACATCGCGCCCGCGAAGACGGATAAAGGGACAACGCAGGTGATGAGAATGCTGGTATCCGCGGTGTTGCTGGGCCTGCTGGCGGGCGTCCCGGCGGCGGCTCAGCGCGTCCCTGCGGACCCCCCAGCCCCGGTTGTGGTGCGCAGTGCGCTACCCTCGCTGGTCCCGCCGCAGAAGGACCTCGACGAGCCGGACGCCGCCGAGCTTGAGCGCTGGCGGGCGCGCCAGCGCATGCTCGAGCGCCTGGAGAAAGACCAGGGCCCCGCCGTCCGCCACGCCGCCGAGCGGGCCGGGCTGGCCGCCAAGGAAGGCACGGACCGCGTGCTCATCATCCTGGTCGAGTTCGGCGGCCGGGATACCTTCGAGTTCTTCCCCGAGGGTCCCAACAAGTCCACCTGGGACCCCTTGGGCAAGCCCGACGAAAGCGAGTGGACCGGGACCATCGGCGACTGCTCGGCCATCATCCGCAAGCACAACATCGCGGGCCCCACCAGGTTCACTTTCGAGGGCCCATTGCACAACCACATCGAGCGCCCGCGCGGGACCGCCGATGAGCCCAGCCGCTCCTTGATCTGGACCGCGGACTTCAACCCCGGCTACTACCAGGACATCTCCTTCGGCAACGGCGTCCAGCTCCAGTACCAGCGGAAGGACGGCTCCGAGGTCAGCGTCGATCTCACCGGCAAGTCCGTGCGCAACTACTACACCGATATGTCCGGCGGCCGCTACTCGATCGAAGGCGAGGTGGTGGGCTGGGTGAAGGTTCCTCACTCGGTGTGGTGGTACGCCGCCGATCCCTGCCCTGGCGCGCGCTCGGTGCCCGCCGGGATTCAGGTAGGCAAGCACGGCGCCATTCCCAGGGCGGGCAACCTCCAGACCTTGGTGGTGGATACGCTCACCGCCGTCAAGGCCGATTACCCCGACTTCGACTGGACCCGCTACGACCAGGATAAGGACGGCTTCGTCGATCGCCTTTGGATCATCCACGCCGGCCTGGGCGAGGAGGATGACCGCGAGTTGCTGCGGCGCACCGATTACGGCGAGGGCCAGGTGTGGTCGCACGCCTCGCGGCTGACCACGGCGCACGAGGTCGCCCCGGGCATCAAGGTTTCCCGCTACATCATGATGCCCGAGAACGCGGGCGCCGCCGTGTTGGCGCACGAGTTCGGACACAACCTGGGCGCCATCGACCTGTATGCCTATTACGGGGGCAGCACTTCGGCCGGGTTCTGGACCGTGATGGCGGACGACTGGACCGGCGATCCCATCGGCTCCGTGCCACCCGCCTTCGATCCCTGGCACCTGGATCAGTGGGGCTGGCTCAGCCCGCTGGTGATCTCCGACCCCTTCAGAGAGTACGTGGTCAAGGTGGGCCAGGCCAGCCGGTTCCCCGGCGGCGGGGATGTGTACCGCGGGGTGAAGATCCGGCTCCCCGACGGCCGCGCGACGCTGCCCGTGGCGCCTCTGGGCCAGCACTTCTGGTGGAGCGGCCGGCAGGAACTGACCAACTCGACCATGACCCTCGCCGCTCCCCTGAGCCTGCCCGCCGCGCCCGCTGCCACGCTGAGCTTCAACACCGCCTACAACATAGAAACCAGCTACGACTTCCTCTTCGTGCAGGTCTCGGCCGACGGCGGCCAGACCTGGAAGACCCTGACCAATGCCCAGACCACCTGCCGCACCGCGGCGGATTGGATCGGTCCCCGGCATGGCTTCCCCGCCGACCTGTGCGCCGCCAAGGCCGGGGGCTTCACCGGCACAAATCCCGGCTACCCCAAACATGCGAACCAGGAGTTCGACCTGAGCGAGTTCGCCGGCCGGCAGATTCTCCTGCGGTTCTGGTACCTGACCGACGCCTCAGTGACCCTATGGGGCGCTTTCGTGGACCACGTCAGGGTCACCGCCGGCAGCCAGCAGGTATTCTTCGACGACGCCGAGCGCGGGGATGCCAACTGGAGGTACGCCGGGGCCTGGCAGCGCAACGACGGCCTGTTCACCTACACCCACCAGTACTACCTGCAATGGCGGAACACTACCGCCACCGGCGGCTTCGACAGCGCCTTGAGCGCTCCTGGCTGGCGGTTCGCCCCTGCTGGCGCCGGGCTGCTGGTCTGGTACAACAACAACCGGTACTCGGACAACGAGGTGGCCGACTACCTGTTCGACTACCCCAGCTATGGTCCCAAGGGCAAGATGCTGGTGGTGGACGCGCACCCCGAACCCTATCGCGATCCCGCGCTGCTGGCCGTGGGATTCGACAACGAGGCCGCCAACCTGCGCAGCCGCATGCAGATGCGCGACGCCGCCTTCAGCCTGAACCGCACTCCCGCCTTCACCGCGCAGGCCAATCGCAGCCTGCTCGAGCGCACCGATACAGGCGCCTGGGTGCGCCAGGACACCCGTTTCTCCGGGCGCCCCGCAGTGAGCCGTTTCGGCGACTCCCTGGGCTACTACCCGGGCCTCGAGCTGGTCGTTCCCGGGCCGGCCGGTTCCTCCGAGTCCAGGCAGTGGATGACGCGCCAGTGGGATTCCAGCGTGGTTCTGCCCTCTACCAAGGCCTATCCGGTGTTAGCGCCGGGAGCCCGGGTTAGCGCCGAACTGCTCTCACGCCTGACTACGGCCCTAGCCAATGGGCAACCCCAGGTGACGCGCCTGGGCGAGGTGCGGCTATTGTCCGGAGACGGCGGCGGCGGCGACCCCGGCGAAGTGGGCGGCCAGTACGGCTGGCACGTCGAGATCCTCAGCCAGACTGACGGCCTGGCCACCCTGCGCATCTGGAACGACGCCAAGGGCTACCGGCCCCGCCTCGCCGCGGTCAACGGCGCCAGTTTCGCCGCCGGTCCCGTGGCGCCTGGATCAGTGGTGTCGATCTTCGGAGCCAATCTCGCCCGGGCCACCGGAGCGGCCACGGCCGTGCCGCTGCCTCGCCTGCTGGAGGCCACTACGGTATCCATCGACGGCTTCGCCGCTCCGCTGTTCTACGTAAGCCCCGGGCAGATCAACGCGCAGGCGCCTTACGAGGTGAAGCCGGGCAAAGTGATGCTGGCAGTGACCGGGGAGGGGCAGGAACGCACCGCTGGCGTGCTGGAGATCGCCGAAGCCGCGCCTGGCATTGCCGTGAGCGGGAACCGGGCCATCACGCTGAACCAGAACGGCACCCTCAACACGGTCGCGAGCCCGGCCCCCGCGGGCAGCATCGTCGTGGTCTTCATGACCGGCCAGGGCCTGGTGGACCAGCCCGTCGAGACCGGCGGCCCCGCGCCGGACGTCCCGCTGGCGCGCCCGCTGCTGCGCGTCTCGCTGACGGTGGGCGGCCGTCCGGCCAGGGTGCAGTTCGCCGGACTGACCCCCTACTCAGTTGGCCTGATGCAAGTCAATATCGAGGTCCCCGACCTGCCCACCGGCGATCATCCCGTGGTAGTGACCATCGGCGGTAAGGTCAGCAACGCCGCGCTCATCGCGGTTTCCGGTAGATGATCGTGAACTCCGTCCGAGCCGCTTCGGCGTAGCCCGTCAGCCACTGCCGCAGATCATCCTCTGCCCTGAGCGCCAGCCGCGAGTTGTACGGTCCCAGTCCGTCCACCACAAACGTGGGTTGGCTGCGCAGTAGTTCCTCACGCTGCGGCTGCACGAACTCCGGCGCCACGGCGTCGGCGCGGGCGAGGTGCCGGTCGGCGAAGACGCCGCTCAGCGGCTGGCTCTCCAGAAACCGCGTGGCCGCGGGCAGACGCGTGTGGGCGAAGATCTCGGGGCGAAAGCCCCAGACGAACAGCGTGTCCCCGGGCTGCGCGAGCGCGGCGATCCGCGCGGCCGTCGCGCGGCTGTCGCGGTCCATGGCCGTGTCGCTCCACTCCGCGTCGCCACGCGCCAGCAGCACGTACCGAGGACCGAAGCGCACCAGCGGCACGGTCAGCAGCAGCGCCAGCGCAGCCAGCGCCGTGCGACGGCGCGCCAGCAGCGTCCAGCCGCGTGCCGCCCCCAGCGCAGCCGGAACCAGCAGCAAGAAATAGTAGCGCGGGAAGAAACGCCAGCCCATCGTGATTCCGGCCAGCGCCAGCGCCATCCAGGCAGCCCAGCGCCACCGTTCGCCGCGTTCTCTCCACAACAGCGCGGCGGCTCCAACCACCAGCGCCGCGTGAAAGCCCGCCCAGTTGATGGTTCGCGTAATGCCTTCGGCCACAGGACGATCAACGAACGTGCTGGCCGCGTAAATGGCGCCCCATTGCCAGACCTGGCGGTAGTACTCGGCTAGCGAGCCCTGAAAGGCCATCCAGCCCGCCGCCAAAACGCTGGGCAGCGCGAAACCCGCGGCGATGACAGCCAGTGGCGCAGGCGGTTTCGCCTGCGGCCGGGCAGGCCAACGGCCTGCCCCACGCCACTGCCACAGCGCGCAGGCGGCCAGCACAAAGACGGCTTTCGAGTTCACCAGCAGGCCCACGCCCGCCGACACGCCGCACCAGAAGGCCCGCCCGCGCCAGGCGAAGTACACCGCGGCCAGGTGCGGCGCGATCAACAGCATGTCGGCGGCCAGCGGCAGCACCGCGGAGGGCAGTCCGAACGTCAGGAAGAACGCCAGGAAGCCCGCCGCCGCGATCCCTTCACGCTCGCCCCACTTGACGCGCGCGCACCTGTAGCCCAGCCAGGCCACGAGCAGCACGTAAAGCGCCCCCGCCATCCGCAGCGGCCAGCCGGAGCGCGCGCCCCACAGCAGATACGCCCCCGCCACTAGCGGCGGCTTGTCGAACCACACCTCGCGGTACAGCGTCTTCCCCTGGGCCAGTTGCGCAGCCGCCGCCAGGGGCAGATTGTCGTCGGCCCACAAGATGCCAACGTGGCAGGCGCGCGTGGCGATCAGGAGGGCGGCGAGGAGGATAAAGACGGCCAGGGTGCGCGGGGACACGTCACAGACCATGATAGAGCGAGCCTCGCCTTCGAGGTGATCAAAGTAACGGGACGGAGGCCATCCCGCGCACGGCCGTGGCCACCTGGGCGATCGCCTCTCGTCCCTCGGGCAGCACGCCGGCGAGTGAAAAGAACGGGTGGATGGTGCCGGGGTATCGAGTGAGAGTCACCGGCACGCCGGCGGCCACGAGGCGTTCCGCATAGGCCTCCCCTTCGTCGCGCAACGGGTCGCATTCGGCGGTGATGACCAGGGCCGGCGGAAGCCCGCCGAGATCCGGCGCCAGCAAAGGAGATGCGTGAGGATGCGCAGCGTCCTCGGGCCGCGCCAGGTAGTGCCCGCGGAACCACTCCATCTGCGCCCGGCTCAGGTGGTAACCCTCGGCGAACTCGCGGTAGGACGCGGTGTCGAACGCGGCCAGGTTGGTGACCGGATAAACCAGCACTTGCAGCGCCAGCGCGGGCCCGCCTTCGTCACGGCACCTCAGCGCCACCACTGCGGCGAGGGTGCCTCCGGCGCTGTCGCCGCCCACCGCAATGCGGCGCGCATCGATGCCCAGCCGTTCGGCGTTGGCCGCCACCCACAACGCGGCGGCGCAGACGTCTTCGAGCGGGGCGGGGAACTTGTGCTCCGGAGCGAGCCGGTAGTCTGCTGACACCACGACGGCCCCGGACTGCCGGGCGATGGCGCGGCACACTTCGTCGTGCGTGTCGAGGTTGCACACCACCCATCCGCCGCCGTGAAAGTAGACCAGCGCCGGGCGCGGGCGCCCTCCCTCGGGCGTGTAGATGCGAAGCCGCATGGCTCCACCCGGGCCGGGGATCTGAAGGTCCTCGACGCGGGCGACTTCCTCCGGCTCACCGCCCACCTCCTTCAGGTCGCGGATAGCGGCCAGACGGGCCTCCTCAGGCGACAGGTTTTCCACCCGCGGGGCGCCTTCCGCGTCGATCGCTTCCAGCAGCGCGCGGACCTCCGGACGGAGCTTCTCCCGCATTCCACCATTATCTCCGGTACCGCGCCGGTCTTTCTGGCCCTGTGGAAGGGACGGGATCGGGCGATAAGCAGGATATGGCGCGGCCCGACACACGCAGACCGCCCTCGCGCCCGGCCTCCAGGCCGGGTTCGCTCCTGGACTCCATCCTGGAATCGACCGCCGACGGCATCCTGGTGGTGGACCGCGCGGGAAGAGTCGTGACCGCCAACCAGCGGTTCCGGGAAATGTGGCGGATCCCCGAGGAACTGTTCCAGTCGCGGGACGACCGGAAGCTGCTGGCCTTCGTCCTGGATCAGCTTCGGAACCCTGAAGGCTTCCTGTCCAAGGTCACTCAACTGTACGCCGAGCCGGAAGCCGATAGCGCCGATCAGTTGGAATTCAAGGACGGCAGGGTGTTCGAGCGCCTGTCGCGGCCGCACCGGCGGGGCCGCCAGATCGTAGGTCGCGTCTGGAGCTTTTACGACGTCACCCACCTGCGGCGCACTCAGCAACGCCTGCTGCGACTGAACCGGGTCTATGCCACACTCAGCCAGATCAACGACGCCATCTGCCGGGCCCTGCCGCCCGAGGAGTTGCTCGCCACCGCCTGCCGCGTGGTCGTGGACTGCAATCTCTACCGGCAGGCCTGGATCGTCATGGTGGATCCCGCTACCCAGGAGGCGCGCCCAGTGGCCTCTGCCGGGTCTGCAACGGAGGTGGTGGCGGAGGTTCGCGTCACGACGCGCGACGAACCGCACGGCCGCGGCCTGATCGGCACCGCCATTCGGGAAGACCGGGTGGTCGCCTGTAACGACCTGCTGGCGGAACCCTGGTTTACCCCGTGGCGCGAGTTCGCTGAGCGGCTCCACACCCGGGCCGGCGCGGCGCTGCCCCTGCGTGTGGCCGGCAATGTAGTGGGGGCCTTCACCGTGTACGCCGCTGAAACCGGCGCCTTCGATGACGAGGAGATCACGCTGATGGAGCGGGTGGCGGCAAACCTCTCGCTGGCCCTCGAAAGCCACCGGAGGTCCGAGGACTTGCGGCAGGCCAAGGAGGCCGCCGAGGCCGCCGCACGGGCCAAGAGCGACTTCCTGGCCATGGTCAGCCATGAGATCCGCACTCCCATGAATGCGGTGCTGGGCATGACTGGCTTGCTGCTGGACACGGAAATGACGCCGGAGCAGAGGGAGATGGCCGAGGCGGCGCACAGCTCCGCCGAAGCCTTGCTGAACGTCATCAACGACATCCTGGACTTCTCCAAAATCGAGGCTGGCAAGATCTCTATCGAGCTGACCTGCTTCGATCTGGGCGCAGCCGTGAACGAGGTGGTGGAATGGCTGACGCCGGAGGCGGACAAGAAAGGCCTCCCCCTGCTGGTGCGCTATCCCCCTTTTGTTCCGCGCCGCCTCGTGGGAGATCCCGGAAGAATCCGGCAGGTCCTGCTCAACCTGGTGGGCAATGCGGTCAAGTTCACCAACACCGGCCGCGTGGAGGTGAGCGTGCAATGCCTGGAACAAACCGACACCGAGGCGGTGCTGAAGGTCGCGGTGGAGGACACCGGCATCGGAATCCCGGAAAGCCAGGCGGCGCTGCTTTTCGAGAAGTTCACCCAACTGGACAGCTCAGCGGCGCGCAGGTACGGGGGCACCGGTCTGGGCCTGGCTATCAGCAAGCAGCTTGTGGAGTTGATGGGTGGCGTCATCGGCCTGACGAGCCGCCCCGGAGAGGGCTCCTGCTTCTGGTTTCAGTTGCGCCTGCCACTGGGCGCCCCCGATGACGCAGCCCCGGCGCAACCGGAGCCGCGGCTGGCCCGCGGGAGCGCCTCGGCGGCGCCGTTCCACGGCCGCGTTTTGGTGGCCGAGGACAACACCATGAACCAGAAGCTGGCCCGGCGGTTGCTCGAGAAGCTCGGCTGCCGGGTGGACGTGGCGGCCAACGGCCTGGAAGCGGTCGGCATGCACGCACGGCTCCCCTATGATGTCATCTTCATGGATTGCCACATGCCCGAAATGGACGGCTTCGAGGCCACCGCCCAAATCCGCCGGCGCGAACTGAACAACGGACCTCGCACTCCCATCATCGCCCTGACCGCTGCTGCCATGCAGGGCGACCGCGAGCGCTGCCTCGCGGCGGGCATGGACGACTACCTCAGCAAGCCGGTCCAGCTTGACAAGCTGGAGCAGGTACTGGGGCGCTTGGCTTAACCGGCCCAGGCCGCCCCCATTCAAGCCCCAAACCGCCACCCCGAGGCCCGAAATCCGGCCTTTCGGCCCGGGGGGCCTTCGCCGAGCCCGGTTTCCGGGTATCATGATCCAGTAAGGGCACGAAATGGAGTGGTGTTAGCTGCTGGGCCGGGCAAGCCTGGAGGCTTACCCCACCCGAAGGCAAGCCAGGAGGCTTACCCCACTTGAGCATCAACCTGGGTCTGGACATCGGCGCCATCAGTCTCAAGCTGGCGGCCCTCGGCGCCCCCGAGGACCGCGCGGCGCTCGAGTCGCTGTGCGCGGAGAAGCCCGGCTTCCGCCTGCTGGAGTGGGACTTCGACGGGCGGCGCCTGCCGCTGGCGCTCTCCGAGAACCGCCGCATGGCGGGCAGCCCCATCCAGTCCACCTTCGACCTGTTGCAGGAGTTCTACGAAGTGGTTCCCGAGGCGCGCGTGGAAGGCATTCGCGTCACCGGCTCGGGCAGCCGCACCATCGCCAAGATCCTGGGCATCTACTTCGAGAACGAGTTCAAGGCCATCGCCCGCATGATGGGGCGCTTCCACCCCGAGGCGCGCACCATCTTCGAGATCGGCGGCGAAAGCTCAAAGTACCTTCGCCTGGAGCCGCAGCCGGAGACCGGTCACGCCGCCATCACCGACTACGACCGCAGCGGCGAATGCGCCGCGGGCACCGGCTCCTTCCTGGACCAGCAGGCGCTGCGCATGGGCTACTCGGTCGAGGACATCGGCGCGGTGGTCGAGACCGCCGGCTGCGCCGCCCGCGTGGCGGGCCGCTGCTCGGTGTTCGCCAAGAGCGACATGATCCACGCGCAGCAGAAGGGCTACCAGCCCGAGGAGATCCTGCGCGGGCTGTGCGACGCGGTGGCGCGCAACTTCAAGGCCAGCATCGTGAAGGGCCGCCCCGTCCAGGCCCCGGTGGCCTTCATCGGCGCGGTTTCGCAGAACGCGGGCGTCCGGCGGGCGCTCCAGGAGGTCTTCTCGCTGCGCGAGAAGGATCTGACCGTGCCACCGTTGTATGCCTGGTGCGGGGCCATTGGCACGGCCATGCTGGAGGCCCAGGAACGCCGCAAGCGCTCGCTGCGCGACATCCACCGGCTGTGCCAGCACCAGGGCGAGGAGATCGCGCACGATACGCGGCCGCTCTCGATGGAGCAAGTCATCCTGCTGCGCGGCCGCGTGCCACCTTACACGCCTCCGCCCGGCGACTCCCCCATCCCCGCCTACCTGGGCATCGATGTCGGCTCGGTCTCGACCAATCTGGTCGTCATCGACGAGTTCAGCAACGTCATCCACGACATCTACCTGCGCACCG
>VFZS01000091.1 GCA_016871095.1 Acidobacteriota bacterium | reverse complement strand
GGCGTGCTGGTGAAAGGGAAGATCACGCCGTGGACGCCCACATCGAGCACCCGCTTGGCGGTCCACAGCTCGTTGACGGGAACACGGGCGAAAACGGCCGCGCGCGAGGCCCGCGTGGCCAGCACGATGCTGCGCAGCGTTTCGAGAGTGACGGGCGAGTGCTCCATCTCGACCCAGAGGAAGTCGAAGCCCAGCGTGGCGGCGTGAGCCGCCACTTCGACGCTGTTGACGGTGATGGTGAGGCCGAATACCGGCTCGCCGACGCGCAAACGCCGGAGCACGGGGTTCTCCCAGGGCTGAGGGACAGGTGAAGACATAGAGGGTTCATTCTAGCGCGCTGTGGGCGTAAGATGGTTCCTGCGACCTCCATGACGAAACCAGACATCCTGCTGGCCCACCGGGAACACTTGTTCCCCGCCGTCTTTCACTACTACCGCGAGCCGCTCGTGATCGCGCGGGCGCGGGACCAGTTCGTCTGGGACGCCGATGGCAACCAGTACCTGGATTTCTTCGGAGGCATCGTGACCATCAGCGTGGGGCACTGCAACGCGGAAGTTACCAGCCGGGTGCATGAGCAGCTTGACCGCCTCCAGCACGTCTCGACGGTGTTTGCCACCGAGCCGCAGGCAGCGCTGGCCGCCAGGATCGCCTCGCTTACACCGGGGCGGCAGCTCAGCAAGTGCTTCTTCACCAACAGCGGGACCGAGGCCAACGAGACGGCCATTCTGACGGCGCGCTGCTACACGGGCTCCGATGAGATCATCGCGCTGCGGCATTCCTACCACGGGCGCTCGGCGCTGGGCATGAGCCTGACCGGGCAGGACGCCTGGCGGCTGCCCGGCGCCACGCAGCCCGGAGTGGTGCGGGCGCACAATGCTTACTGCTACCGCTGCCCGTTCGGACTGGCGTACCCAAGTTGCGAGGTGCGCTGCGCGCGGGATGTCGAGGAGCTGATCCGTACCAGCACCCGCGGGCGGGTGGCGGGGGTGATCGCCGAACCGATTCAGGGCGTGGGCGGTTTCATCACGCCTCCGCCCGAGTACTTTCGGATTGTGGCCGAGATCGTGCGGCGCCACGGCGGGCTGTTCATCTGCGACGAAGTGCAGACGGCGTGGGGCCGCACCGGCGGCAGGTGGTTCGGCATCGAGCACTGGGGAGTGACGCCCGATATCATCACCAGCGCCAAGGGACTGGGCAACGGCCTGCCCATCGGGGTGACGGTGGCGCGCGCGGAGGTGGCCGAGGCGCTGCGGGGCGTGACCATCTCGACGTTCGGCGGCAACCCGGTGGCCGCCACGGCGGCCCGCGCGGTGATAGACTTCATCGAGGGACACAATCTGCTGGTGAACGCCGCCGAGACGGGCGCCTGGTTGCGCGGGCAGCTCGAGGAGTTGCGGGAGAAGCACCCGCTGATCGGCGAGGTCCGCGGCATGGGCCTGATGCAGGCGGTGGAGCTGGTACGGGACCGCCGCACCAAGGAGCCGGCGGCGGCTGAGACGTTGGAGGTGCTCGAAGCGGCCCGGGAGAACCGGCTGCTGGTGGGCCGGGGTGGGATGTACGGCAACGTGCTGCGGGTGACGCCGCCGCTCAACATCGGCCGGGAAGATGTCGAGGAATTCGCCCGGCGGCTGGACGCCGGCCTGGCCCGGGTCGAGGCAAGTGTGAAGTCATGACTGAGCGCGCCTTTTTCAACGAATCGCAAACCACCAAGGCCACCACGCTGAATTGCCCCTTCTGCCGCACGGCGGATTCTTACCCGCTGCGCTGGATGGTGCGCAAGAAGAAGGACCGTCCGCCTCAGGGGGCCGACGAGGAGGCCAAGGCCCGGTTCCGCAAGGCGCAAAGCTACATGGTGCTGCTGGACGAGAAGGTGGCCTGCAAGAATCTGCGCTGCCGCAAGCGCTTCGATGTCTCGGGCATCAAGACCATGGCCTTTCTGTATTCCTACGAGGGTTTGCCCAAAGAGGATTGAGCGCGGCGGAGCCGGGGCATGAGCGAGCTGCGCGCCAGCGCGTTGTACAACGAAGACCTGGCGCCGGCGGGGCCGGCCCGGCGCACCTGGGGAACCTACAACTACGCGGCGCTGTGGGTCGGGATGAGCGTGCAGATCCCCACCTACATGCTGGCCTCGGGACTGATCGCCGGCGGCATGAGCTCCTGGCAGGCCCTGGGCACCATCCTGTTGGGCAACCTGGTGGTGCTGGTTCCCATGCTGCTGAACGCGCACGCGGGCACGCGCTACGGGATCCCGTTCCCCATCTTCGTGCGGGCGCCGTTTGGAGTGCTGGGGGCTAACGTGCCTGCCTTGCTCCGCGCGCTGGTGGCGTGCGGGTGGTTCGGCATACAGACCTGGATCGGCGGCCAGGCCATCCACGTGCTGCTGGGCATCGTGTGGCCGGCCTGGCGGCAGTCCGGGCTGGGGCCGTGGGTGTGTTTCCTGTTCTTCTGGGGGCTGAACATGGTGGTGATCCTGCGGGGGCTGGAGACCATCAAGTTCCTGGAGGGCGTGGGAGCGCCGATCGTGCTGGCGGTGGGTCTGCTGCTGCTGGTGTGGGTGGCGGGCAAGGCGGGCGGCCTGGGTCCGATGCTGAGAGCGCCCAGCCGCTTCCGCACCGGCGGCGAGTTCTTCCGCTTCTTCATGCCGTCGCTGACGGGCATGGTCGGTTTCTGGGCCACGGTGGCGTTGAATATTCCGGACTTCACCCGTTACGCGAAGTCGCAGCGGGCGCAGATGTGCGGACAGGCCATGGGATTGCCGGCGGGCATGACGTCGTTCGCCTTCATCGGCGTGGCGGTGACCTCGGCCTCGACGGTGATCTTCGGCGAGGCCATGTGGGACCCGATTGGGCTGCTCAGCCGGTTTGACCAGCCCGTCGCGGCGGCCATCGCGCTGGTGGCGGTGACGCTGGCGACGCTCAATGTCAACGTGGCGGCGAACGTGGTGTCGCCGTCCAATGATTTCTCGAATCTCTGGCCGCGGCGGATTTCGTTCCGCATGGGCGGCGTGATCACCGGCGTGATCGGCCTGCTGATGATGCCGTGGCGTCTGCTGCGCGATTACAGCGCCTACATCTTCGGGTGGCTGGTGGGCTACTCGGCGCTGCTGGGGCCGGTGGCCGGGATCATGATCGTGGACTACTACCTTGTGCGGCGGCGTGCGCTGGCGGTGGAAGACCTGTATCTGCGCGGCCGCAGCTACGAATACCGGGGCGGGGTGAACTGGCGGGCCATGGCGGCGCTGGCGGCGGGTGTGGCGGTGGCGCTCCTGGGGCTGGTGATCCCGCCGGTGCGGATTCTGTATGACTACGCCTGGTTCGTGGGGCTGTTCGTGGCGGGCGGGTTGTACGGGGTGATGGCGCGGCCTGGGACAGCACGAGGCACTCAGATCCTCGCTACCCCAGGAGGCGCCTGAAGTCGTCCAACGTGAGCTCCGCGTCCCGCAGGATGCTGCGGAGCACCTTTGGATGGAGCACTGCCCCGGAGTGATAGGGGACCGTCACCCGGCGACCGAGCTGGTTCTTGAAGATCCTGTGGCTGCCGGATTGGCGCACGAAGGAGAAGCCGGCTCTCTCGACGGCCCGGATTACCTCGGCAGCGGTGATGCGGGGGAGCTTGCCGCTCATGCCGCCACTTCGACCGAGGTCAGGCTGACGGACTCCGGCTGGGGAACGTCCTCGCCGCAGGCCAAACGGTCGGTGACGTGAAGCTGCACGGCATCCCGGATGTTAGCCAGCGCCTCCTCATAGGTGCTCCCCTGCGTATAGCAGCCTTGCAGCTCGGGACAGAAAGCGAAGTACCCGTCCGCGTCCTTCTCGATGACCACGGAGAAGCGGTACGTTTCCATCTGTACTGATGTTAGCGCAGGTAGAAGAGGCTGAGGCGGGGCAGGCCGGAGGTCTCGAGGAGGCGGCGCTCGAGGAACTGCTTCTCCAGCATGGCTAGTTGCTCGGCGGTCATCTTGGAGCGGCAGGGGCGCAAGTAGGCGTCCAGGTCGCGGCGGGCGGAGAGCAGATCCTCTTCGGTCTGGCCCAGGCGGGCGGCGGCGGCCATCTTCTCCTCAAGCGCGGTGAGCCGCCGCTCCAGGTCCTCGATGTTCTGAAGATGCTGCTCGGCTTCCGCGGTGAGGCGTTCCAGTGCGGCGGCGATTTCCTGGTAAACGGGGTGGTCTTGGCTGCGCAGCGCAGCGGCGTTCCGCGCGAGGAAGGCGCGCAGCTCATCCAGAGAGAACGGCGCGGTGACAGGGCGAACGGCGGTAGGCGCGCCGGCGGCGGCCATGGCCTGGGCCTCGGTGAGCACGGCCTGAGTGCAGAAGGCCAGCGAGTTGATCATCTGGGTCTTGGACCTGCGGCCGCGCCATTTCTGGAAGGCCGTGTCAATGCCGCGCAACACCGCTTCGATGGGGACCTCGGAGTTCTTCCAGGTCTCGATCAGCGCCCAGTCCAGCGGCGACAGCAGGAACAGGCCGGTGCCGCGGGCGCGCTGGAAATGCTCCTCGATCTCGGTGAAGTAGTTGAAGTAGTTGTAGCCCCACTCGGGAGCTGGCTCGTCGGGCTCGGCGGTGTGCTGCTCGTTGTTCACCGCGGGCGGTTCCGTTCCCAGATCAGTTGCAGGCCTTCCAGGGTGAGGTTATCGTCGATCTCACTGAGGTAGCGCGAGCCGGCCACGATCAGCTCGGCCTGTCCGCCGGTGGCGATGGCGCGTGTTTCCGGCCCCAGTTGCTTGATGAGGCGTTCCAGGATGCCGTCGATCATCCCGACCGCGCCATAGTACAACCCGGACTGCATGCTGGCCACGGTATTAGTGCCGATCAGGCTCTTGGGGGCGCGGAAATCCACCAGCGGGAGCCGGGCGGTCTTGGAGAACAGCGCCTCAATGGCGATGGTGATGCCCGGACAGATCAATCCGCCCAGGTACTCGGCGTGGGCGGAGACGGCGTCGAAGGTGATGGCGGTGCCCAGATCCACGACCACGCAGGGACCGCCGTACTTGTGAAAAGCGGCCACGCTGTTGACCACGCGGTCGGCGCCGACTTCTTTGGGATTGTCGTAGAGGATCTTGAGGCCGGTGCCGGTTTCCGGGCCCACGAACAGGGGCTCGGTGTGGAAGTAGCGGCGGGTCATGGTGGCCAGCGGGAAGTTCAGCGGCGGCACGACACTCGAGATGATTACGCCGTCCACGCGTGACAGGTCCAGCGAGAACAGTGAGAACAGGTTGCGCAGCAGAATGCCGAACTCGTCGGTGGTGCGCTCATGGACCGTGCGCAGGCGCCAGGAGGCCTTCAGCCGGTCGTTTTCGAAGGCGCCGATGGTGATGTTGGTGTTGCCGACATCGAGAGCAAGCAGCATAGGAGGAATCCTCGACTGTCAAGGGCCGGCGGGCCGTACGCCGCCCGCGGTTATGAGAATGGTGGTTCCGTCGTCCCGCCGCAGCATGAGGAAGCCGGAGGGGGTCAGTCCATCGGTGACGCCCTCGATCAGCGCACCACCCTGCTCGACGGTCACGCGCTTGCCAAAAGTGTAGCTGGAGGAGCGGGAAAACATTCGCACCACGGGGTCGCGACCGCCTTCCACGAGCATCTTAACGAAGCTGTCCAGCGACAGCAGCAAGGCTTCCAGCAACGCCTCGCGGGAGTGCCCGACTCCTGAAACCAGGCGCAGGGAAGTGGCGCTGCCAGCAAGCTCGGCGGGGAAGGCCGCGTGGTTCACATTGATCCCGATGCCGACCAGAAACGCTCCGCCGGCGGTCTGCACCAGGATGCCGGCACATTTCCTGCCGTCCAACAGCACGTCGTTGGGCCAGCGCAGATCACAGGCCAAGCCGGTGGTCCGCGCGATAGCCTCGGCGGTAGCCAGCCCCAGCGCGAGGGTCAGCACGGGGACATCGTCCAGCGGGAGCGGCAGCCGCAGGACGACGGTGAGGTACAGCCCAGAGGCGCGCTCGGAGCGCCAAACCCGTCCGTGGCGGCCCTGCCCGGCGGTCTGTTCCTCGGCCACCACCGCCGTGCCGGAGGCGCAGCCCGCGGCCGCCAGCAAGGCGGCGTCGGTCATGGTCGAGCCGGTGACCTCCAGCCAGACAATCTCCCGGCCCGGCAGGCGCGCGCGGACTTGAGCGATGTCCAGGGTCATGGTCGGAGCAGCTCGAGGCGGAAGTTGATGTTCACGGCGACGGCGGAGTGGGTGATGGCGCCGCAGGAAATGAAGTCCGCACCAGTCTCGGCGTAGGCGCGCACGTTGTCCAGGGTGATGCCGCCGGAAAGCTCGATGGTGGCGCGCCCGGCCACGTGGCGCACGGCTTGGGCGGCTTGTTCGGGTGTGAGATTGTCGAGCAGCAGGCGAGTAGCGCCGCAGGCCAGGGCCTGGTCCAGTTCCTCCTGGGTGCGGACCTCGATCTCGACAGGAACGGCGAGACCGCGCACGCACTCCAGCGCCGCGCGCACCCCGCCGGCGGCACTGATGTGGTTGTTCTTGATGAGAACAGCGTCGTACAGGCCCAGGCGGTGATTGGTTACGCCGCCGGCGGCGGCGGCCATCTTCTCGAGGCGGCGCAGGCCGGGGGTGGTCTTACGGGTATCGAGGATGCGGCAGCCGGTTCCGGCGACCGCGTCCACGTAACGGCGGGCCAGGGTGGCGACGCCGCTCAGCCGCTGCAAGAAGTTCAACGCCACGCGCTCGCACTCGAGCAGCGTGCGGGCCGGGCCGCGCACCCAGGCCAGGGCTTCATCGCGCTGGGCGCGGTCGCCGCTGGCTTTGTGGAGCCGGAACTCTTCGATGCCGCCGCGCAAGCGGTAGAGCGGCTCGAGCAGCTCCACTCCTGCCACCACCAGTTCCTGCCGGGCGATGAAGCGGCCTTCGGCCACTTGCGCGGCGGGAATGCAGGCGGTCGAGGTCACATCACCCGTGCCGATGTCTTCCTGGAGGGCGCGGCAAACGGCCTCGACAACGTCCGGGTGATCTACTTGGAACGGCATAGGCGCGCCAGGGTCTCTCGGGCTTTGGCGAGCTGCGCCTGGTAGTCGGCGAGCTTCGTTTGGATGGACGAAACGACTTGCTCGGGAGCGCGGGCCAGGAAGGTCTCGTCGGCGAGCTGCCGGCGCGAGTTCTCGATGAGCTTCTCCAGGCGCTCGTTCTCCTTCTGGATACGCAGCCGCTGCGCCTCGAGCTGCGCGGCCGGGACGCGCAGCAACAGGTCGAACTCGGTGGTGGAACGCAGCACGCCCTCGACCTGGGCCGGGGCAGGCTCCCCGCTGACCTGGATATTCACCATAGCCAGCTTCTCGACGGCCTCGCGCTCCCGCAGGAAGAGGGCCGCGACCGCGCCGCGCGCATACAACGCCGCCTCGGAACGCTGCTTGGGATCCAGCTTCAGATCCGCGCGCAGGTTACGGGCCGAGACCACAAGCTCCTGTAGCAGCTCCATGTCGCGCTCGGCCGCCGGGTCGGAGGCTCCGGGATCCGCCTCCGGATAGCGTGCCAGGGCGATCGAGGCGGGCCGCCCGGCGCAGCCCTCGGTGAGACGCTGCCACAGCTCCTCGGTTATGAAGGGCATCACCGGATGGAGCAACCGCAAAGCGGCCTCGAAGACCGTGAGCAGGTTGCGCCAGTCGGCGTTGAGGCCGGTGTTCTCGCGCAGGCGCAGTTTCTTGATCTCCAGGTGCCAGTCGCAGAACTCGTGCCAGAAGAACCGCCACAGAAGCTGGGCGGCCTCATGGTAACGGTAGCGGGCGATGGCGCCGCCGGCCTGGGCAGCGCATTCGTTCAGGCGGCTGAAGATCCAGCGGTCTTCGAGCGGCGGCTCGGGACCCTCGGGGCGGCGGGCCGCCTCCGGGGGCGGCATCCACGCCGCAACCCCCGAGCGTTCCATATTGAGAAAGATGAAGCGCGCGGCGTTCCAGATCTTGTTGGCGAAGGCGCGCGCGCTGAGCATGCGCTCTTCGGTGAGGATGATGTCGGTGCCCGGGGCGGCGCCGAGCAGCATGGACATGCGCACCGCATCAGTGCCGTACTGCTCGGTGATCTGAAGCGGGTCGATGACGTTGCCGCGGGTCTTCGACATCTTCTGTCCCTCGGCGTCGCGCACCAGCCCGTGGATGTAGACCTCGCGGAAGGGAACGTCGTCCATGCATTCGAGGCCCATCATGATCATGCGAGCGACCCAGAAGAAGAGGATGTCGAAGCCGGTGATGAGCAGGGAATTGGGGTAGAAGGTCTTGAGGTCCTGGGTCCGGTCCGGCCAGCCCAGGGTGGAGAAAGGCCACAGGCCGGAGCTGAACCAGGTGTCGAGAACGTCGGGGTCCTGCTCGAGGCGCGGCGAGCCGCACTGCGCGCAGGCGGCGGGGTCCTCGCGCGCCACGGTCATGCCCCGGCAGTCCAGACAGTGCCAGGCGGGGATGCGATGGCCCCACCAGAGCTGGCGCGAGATGCACCAGTCGCGGATGTTGCGCATCCACTCGAAGTAGGTCTTACTCCAGTTCTCGGGAATGAAGCGGATGCTGCCGTCCTCGATTGCGCGGATGGCAGGCTCGGCCAGGGGCCTGGTCTTGACGAACCACTGTATGGAGACCAGCGGCTCGACCGCGGTGCGGCAGCGCTGGCATTTGCCCAGGCTGAGCGGGTAGGGCTCGATCTTCTCGATCAGCCCGAGCTGGTCCAGGTCCGCCACCACGCGCTGGCGGGCCTCCAGGCGGTCCAGCCCGGCGTATGCGCCGGCCGCGGCGGTCATACGTGCCGCATCGTCGATCACCTGCACCTTAGGCAGATTGTGGCGCTTGCCGGCTTCGAAGTCGTTGAGGTCGTGGGCGGGCGTGACCTTCACCACGCCGGTGCCGAATTCGGGATCGGCGACCTCGTCGAAGATGACGGGGATGGCGCGGTTCATCAAAGGAAGCTGCACGGTAGCGCCGGCCAAGCCCCGGTAGCGTGTGTCGCGCGGGTTGACGGCCACCGCGGTGTCGCCCAGCATGGTCTCGGGGCGCGTGGTGGCCACCACCAGGCAGCGGTCCTTCCCATTGACCGGGTAGCGGATGTGCCACAGATTGCTGGGCACCTCCTCGTGCACCACTTCGAGATCCGACAGCGCGGTGTGGCAGCGCGGGCACCAGTTGACCATGTACTCGCCGCGGTAGATGAGGCCCTTCTCGTAAAGGCGCACGAAGGCCTCGCGCACGGCGCGTGACAGCTCGGGGCTGAGGGTGAAGCGCTCGCGGCTCCAGTCGCAGCTCGCGCCGATGCGGATCATCTGGCGCTTGATGGTGTCTCCGTACTGCTCTTTCCAGGCCCACACGCGTTCGAGGAAGGCCTCGCGGCCGATCCCGCGGCGAGTCAGGCCTTCGCCTGCAAGCTGGCGCTCGACCAGCAACTGTGTGGCGATGCCGGCGTGGTCGGTGCCGGGCAGCCACAGCGTGTTGTCGCCCCTCATGCGATGCCAGCGGATGGTGGCGTCGATCTCGGTGTGCTCGAGCATGTGCCCGGTGTGAAGCGAACCGGTGACGTTGGGCGGAGGGATGGCCAGGCAGAAGACCGGACCGGGAGCCTGGGCATCCACGTGAAAGATGCCGGAGTCCACCCACCACTGTGCCCAGCGCGGCTCGAAGCGCTGGGGCTCGTAGACCTTCTCCAATTGCATGCGGGAAACTCTCACTATAGCATGGGGTTCCGCGGCGGCGGCTCACTGATGCCGGAGCGGATGGCGGCTGTTACCATGTTGGGAAGTGCTCAAGGAGGCGCCAATGACGGGCGAGGGTTCCAACATCCTGGCGGAGGGCGCGCTGGCCGCGCCGGACCGGGTCCGCTCCAGGACCGACGGCGGGGTGTACCTGGACCTCCGGGGACTGGAGATTGCCCCGCTGGAGGGCATCGAAGATGACCGGCTCTCCGCGCTTGCCCGCATCCTGCGCGGGCTGGCGTTCACGGCGGTGGACGGCGCGCAGTCGGGACATCCCGGCGGCTCTTCCTCGAAGGCCGAGATGGTGCTGGCGCTGCTGGCATCCGGCGTGCTGGCGTTCGATCCGCTGCGGCCGAAGCATCCGGGGCGCGATCGCGTGGTGTGGTCGGCGGGGCATTGCTCGCCGCTTTTTCACGCGCTGGTGTCGCTGGTGTACGAGTGCCTGCGCCGTCACGGCGTCCAGGTTCCTGAGGCGCTGCGGGAGGCGATCACCTGGCCGGAAGACCTGGCGCGGTTCCGCCGCTACGGAGGCCCCAGCGGGCACATCGAGTCCGCCATCGCGCTGGCCGATGTTTGCACTGGCTCCTCCGGTCACGGCCTGTCGGCGGGGCTGGGGCTGGCCACTTTGCACCATTCCTGCGGCCTCCGGACCAAGGTGTTTGTCATCGGCGGGGACGCGGAGAGCGAGGAGGGCATGAGCTACGAGGCGCGCAATCTGGCCTCCAAGCTGGGCCTGGACAACCTCATCGTGGCGCTCGACTACAACACCTTCGGCATCGATGGATCGATCGGCGAAGTGCTGCCGGTTCCCTACCAGGGCCACTGGTCGGCGTTCGGGTGGAACATCATCGAGGTGGACGGCCACCATTTCCGGGAACTGGTCTATGCGTACCGCATGGCCGCGGCGGGCTTCGGCAACGGGCGGCCCACCGTCATTCTGTGCCACACCCTGAAAGGGAAGCATTACGGGCGGCTGGAAGGGACCGCCGATTCGCACGGGACTCCGCTTACGCACGGCGAGTATGCGGAGCTGATGAAGCCGCTGGGTTTCGAGGTATCGGCAGAGGAAGGGAAGACGCCGGAGAACATCGCCACGGTGCTGGCCGCCCTGGGCGCTGAGGAGGCGGAGCACCTGTTGCGGCATCTTGAGACCGCGCGCTCGCGGGTAGCGGATGAGCCAAGGCTGGTCGAGGTGCTTCGGGCGGCGCTTCCCAACCGGCCGCTGGCGGACTACTCGACCATCACACGGCCCGAGGCGCTGCCGCCGGAGCTGGTGTTCCAGGAAGGCGACCGCGTGCCCACGCGCCGCGCGAGCGAGGCGTGGTTCGCCTGGGCGATGCAGCGCTGCGGCTTCTTCTGGGTGGGGGCCGGGGATCTGGCCAAGTCCATCCTGACCGGCAAGGCCGAGGAGGTCTACGGCCTGTTGAGCCGGGAGAACCCGCTCGGGCGGGGCATCCGCTTCGGCATCGCCGAGCAGAACATGGCCATGATGTGCGTGACCATGGCGGGCGACACTCTGCCCGGTGGATTCCGTCCCATGACCGCCTTCGCCAGCTACGGGGTGTTCGCGGTGATGATGGCGAATGCCGTGCGCATGGGCCTGATCAGCGGCGAGGTGAACCCCCGCTCGCGCGGGTTCTTCATCCTGCTGGCCGCCCATGATGGTCCCGAGACCGGCGAGGACGGCCCCACGCACCACGGGTTGTTCTGGATGTCGCTCTACTCGGCCTATCCGGGCATCAAGGTGTACAAGCCGCTGGACGCCAACGAAGCCGTGGAGATGCTATTCCACGCCGCCAGCCGGCGCCAGCCGGTGGCGTTCTCGGTGGTGCGCCCGCCGGTTCCGGTTTTCAAGAGGGGCGACGGCGTACCGCCGGCCCGCGAGGCGGTGAACGGCGCCTATGTCTTCAAGCCGTACGCGGGCAGCGGCAGGAGAAAGCTGGCGGTAGTGGTTTGCGGAGGGCAGGTGATGGCCAATGTTCTGGCGGCGCTGCCGGAACTGGAGCGCGCAGCCGACATCAAGATTGTGGCGGTCACCTCGCCGGAGCTGTTCGAGGAGCTGCGCCGCGAGGATCCCCGCAAGGCCGAGGCGGTCTTCTCCGACGACGAGCGCCGGGAGGCGCTGGCCTTCCACAACGGCTGGAAAGGGTTCCTCTATCCCTTCCTGCTGCCGGCTGACTACGACCGGCGCGGCTACGGCATCGACCACTTCGTCAGATCCGGGCGGCCCGGTGAGATCTACGCCGCGGCCGGATTCGATGCAGCGGGCATCCGGGAGAAAA
This sequence comes from Acidobacteriota bacterium, assembly GCA_016871095.1. Lineage (GTDB taxonomy): Bacteria > Acidobacteriota > Terriglobia > Bryobacterales > Bryobacteraceae > VFZS01. The sequence continues at coordinate 133 of VFZS01000091.1, read as the reverse complement.
TCGCCGCGCATTTGCGGAGGTGACTCAGTACTACACTCGCTGAGTTTCTTTGCGCGCCGCGAAGATTCTGGAGCCTTTGGTGGGGCGAGCGTCCACGCTTGCGAGCCGGCATCCTTGCCGGCTTACCTGCCGC
>VFZS01000090.1 GCA_016871095.1 Acidobacteriota bacterium | reverse complement strand
GTTGCGCGGTGTCTCATTCATCCGTACGCCGTCCAGCCTGGGCCACTCGCCGCGGAAAGCGCTGCTCCAGGAGCGGAGCAGCCGGCCGCGTATGTCCAGGGCCAGGTTCTCGGTGGTGGGGACGGCCGCCATCGCGGCATTCAAGTCCTGGTGGTCGAAGGCCGCCAGCACCTGCTCTTCGACCAGGCGGTCCAGCGCGCGCGCGTCGGCCACGCGGCCGGAAGCCGCATCCACCGGCCCGCGCACGCTCACCTCGAGCAGGTAGTCGTGGCCGTGCCCGTGCGGGTTGGAGCACTTCCCGTACAGCGCGCGGTTGGCCCCTTCGCTCAGGTGCGGCGCCAGGAGCCGGTGCAGGGCCGAGAACCGGTAGCGCCGCGTCAGCCGCATCATCCGGCCTCCCCGGAGTAGTCCACGAAGAGGTCCCCGGTCTCGTACAGCCGCACCGCGTGCAGACGCACGCGCCCACCGCCGAAGTGCCGCTGGATGCGCCGCCATATCTCCCGAGCCAGGTTCTCCGTAGTCGGTATGACGTGATCGAACGGCGGCACCTCTTGGTTCAGGAAGCGGTGGTCCATAGGGCCTACCACCTCGCGCTCGATGATCTCCTTGAGCTTCTTCAGGTCGAAGACCATGCCGGTATCCGGGTCGGGCTCGCCTTCCAGGGTTACCTCGAAGACGAAATTGTGGCCGTGCCCGTGCGGGTTGGCGGCCGGGCCGTAGAGCGCCCGGTTCTGCTCGTCCGAGAGCGCCGTGCTGCGGCACACTCGGCCCGCCGAGAACTCCGCCTGGCGCGTGATGAACATTGGGCGGTATCTCCCCTTTTGATGCCAGGGAAAGAGAACGGATACACTTAGATCATACATGTCCGTGAAGATTGAGCGGGGGCTGAGCGTGGTGATGGCCCTGGGGCTGCTGATGCTGACGTACGGCGTCGTCCGCGGCTTCCGGGATGAGGTGATCGACGTGGGCGACACCGCCCCGGAGTTCTCCATCGTGACCGACGGGGGACGCGCCGTCTCGCGCTCCAGCTTCGGCGGGCGGCTGCTGGTGCTGAACTTCTGGGCCACCTGGTGCCCGCCGTGCATCTCCGAGATGCCCTCGCTGAGCCGCTTTCAGGAACAGTTCGCCTCCTCCGGCGTGGTGGTGCTGGGCATCAGCGTGGACCGCAGCGAGCGGGCCTACCGCCGGCTCCTCGACAAGCGCAAGGTCGCCTTCCTGACCGCCCGCGATCCCGAAGCCCGCGTCAGCGCCAGCTTCGGCACCTACAAGTACCCGGAAACCTACCTGATTGACCGCAACGGCAAGGTCGTGCAGAAGATCATCGGCGCGGCGGACTGGAGCGACGCCGCCATGGCAAATCAGATCAAGGCGCTGCTAGCATCATGATTACCCCAACCGCCAGAAAAGAATTCGTGGCCCTGCTGGGGCCGGCCGGTGTGCTGGACCGGCCCGAGGATCTCATGCTTTACGAATACGACGGCAGCGTGGACCGGGGCCGTCCCGAGCTGGTGGTCTTCCCCCGCTCGACCGAGGAGACCGCGGCGGTGGTCCGCATCGCCGGCCGCCACGGCATCCCGGTCGTGGCCCGCGGCGCCGGGACGGGCTTGAGCGGCGGCTCCATCCCCTTGCGCGGCGGCGTGGTGGTGGCCTTCACGCGCATGAACCGGATCCTGGAGACCGACGCGGAGAGCGAGTGCGCCGTGGTCGAGGCCGGCGTGGCCAACCTGGACGTCACCACCGCGGCCGACCCCAGCGGCTACTTCTTCGCGCCGGACCCTTCCAGCCAGAGAGCCTGCACCATCGGCGGCAACGTGGCCGAGAACGCCAGCGGCGCGCACACCCTGGCTTACGGCGTCACCGCCAACCACGTGCTGGGGCTGGAAGCGGTGCTGCCCGACGGCGCCGCCGTCGCCACCGGCGGCAAGGAGCCTGACCTGCCGGGCTACGATCTGACCGGCCTGCTCACCGGCTCGGAGGGCACCCTCGGGCTTATCACCACGATCACACTCAAGCTGATGCACAAACCGGAGATGGTCAAGACCCTGCTGGCCATCTACAACTCGCCCGAGGACGCCGGCCGGACTGTCTCCGAGATCACCGCCCGCGCCATCACGCCGGTGGCCCTGGAGATGATGGACGGGGTGATGCTGCGCATGGCCGAGGAGGCCACTCACGCCGGCTACCCCATGGACGCCGCGGCCATCCTGCTGATCGAACTGGAGGGCCTGCGCGAGACCGTCGAGGAGCAGGCCGAGCAGGTGCGCCAGATCACCCTGGCCTGCGGCGCCCGCGAGGTGCGCGTGGCGCGCTCCGCCCAGGAGCGCGAGCTGCTCTGGAAAGGCCGGAAGAACGCTTTCGGCGCGGTGGGCCGGGTCAGTCCCACTTTCATGGTGCAGGATGGCGTGGTGCCCCGCACCAAGATCGCCTCCACCCTGCGCTTCATCCACCAGGTCTCCGAGAAGTACGGGCTCACCATCAGCAACATCTTCCACGCCGGCGACGGCAACCTGCATCCGCTCATCCTGTTCAACGCACGCCGGGAGGGCGAGCTTGAAAAGGCCCGCGCCGCCGCCGCCGAGATCCTGCGTTACTGCATCGAAGCGGGCGGCACCCTGTCGGGGGAGCACGGCGTGGGCATGGAGAAACGGGAGCTGATGCCGGTGATGTTCTCCGCCGACACGCTGGAGATGACCGCGCGGGTGATGGCGCTGTTCGATCCCCAGGGCCTGTTCAACCCCGGCAAGATCCTGCCGGCTCCAGCGGCGGCCTGAGTGGCGCGGGCCATGCAAGCCCGTGGCGCAGGCCATCGTGGTGTGTGGCCTGCGAGCCGCTCGCTACGCCTCGATCACGGCGTCGGCCTCGATTTCCACCAGCCAGTCCGGGTCGATGAAGCGCGAAACCTGCATCACGGTCGAGGCTGGGCGGATGTCGCGGAAGACCTCGCCATGCACCCGGCCCACGGCTTCCCAATCCTCAATGCGCGTGAGCAGGATGCGCGTGCGGGTCACCTGAGCCAGGCTTGCTCCGGCACGCTCGAGGGCATCCCGGATGATCTCCAGGCAGCGCCGCGCCTGCGCCGCCGCATCGCCGCATCCCACCGTCTTGCCGTCCGCCCCCAGCGGGGCCGTGCCCGCGACGGCCACAATCCTGCCGGCCCGCACGGCCCGCGAGAAGGCCGTGCGCGGCTCGTAGGGCGAGCCGCTCGATACCAGTTGCCGTTTTGAATCGCTCATCACACCTCCCTGACCAGGGCTGGAGTAGATCTTAGCACCGGCGCGTCGAGGAATCGCTACCATGAGGAGTCAAGCGCACGGTCCACATGCAAGCAGAAGTGCACGGCGAATGCCCCTTGTGCGGCTCGCATGACGCCGCGATCCTCAGCCGGCGCGCGCGCGACGGTTCGCCGCTGACCACCGTGCTATGCCATGGTTGCGGCCTGGGGCGGGTTGAGCCCAGGCCGTCCCCTGCTGAGCTGACGGCCTTTTACCGCGACCGCTACCGTCTCGACTACAAGGGCTTGCTGAGGCCGGCTCGATATCACGTGTTGCGGGCAGCGCGCCTGGCGCGGGAGCGCATCCAGCGTCTGAGCGATCTCATCGCTCCCGGCGATGCCGTTCTGGACGTGGGCGCCGGCGGCGGAGAGTTTCTCTACCTTGTCCGCGCCGCGGGCTGCCAGGCCACCGGCATCGAGCCCAACCTCGGCTACGCCGGCTACGCCCGCGATGAACTCGGCCTCGACGTCCTTCCAGGCTTTCCGGAAGATCACGATTTCGGCCCGCGTTTCCGGCTGGTCACGCTGTTTCACGTGCTCGAGCACCTCGCCGATCCCCTCGAGGGCTTGCGCCGGCTGGCGGGCTGGTTGCTCCCCGGCGGCTGTCTGGTCGTCGAAGTGCCCAACTTCGAGTTCGCCTGCCAGCATCCGGCCCACCGCTTTCACCGCGCCCACCTGTTTCACTTCAACTCCGCCACGCTGCGCCGCTGCGGAGAACGCGCCGGTCTGACGCCGGTGAGCACCGCGCCATCGGAGGACGGCGGCGTGCTCACGGCCATCTTCCGCATGGACGGCGCCGCCCCTTCGCCGCCTGAGCCTGTCGCCGGGAACTTCGAGCGCCTGTGGAAGCTCGAGTGCGAGCGGCCCCCCATCCGCTATTGGCTGGCTCCGGCCACCTGGCGCCACACCGCCGCCCGGCTCCTTCGCATGACCGAAGAACACCTCTCCGCCCGGAGATTCCCCTCGCGCCGCGCCATCCTGGACGCCCGGGCTGGTCGTGGAACACCGGCTGGTGCTGGTAGAATCTGAACACATGTTCACCCGACGCGAGTTCTCACTCACCGCGGCCGCGGCCGCCGCGCCCGCGCTCGGCGCCAAGGAGCGCGTGGACCGCGCTCTGCGCGGCCAGGACGTGGACCGCCCGCCCTTCACCTTCTGGCATCACTTCGGCCTGGAAAAACTCCCCGGCGAGCGCCATGCGCGGGCCACCCTGGAATTCCACCGCAAGTTCCGCACCGACCTGGTCAAGGTCATGAGCGACTTCCCCTTCCCCAAGCCCAAGGGGCAGTGGCACGAGGTCAAAGTGGAGGCCAACCCCTACCCGCAGCAGATCCGCGCGCTCGAGATCATCCGCCACGGTCTGGCCGGCGGGGCTTACTTCATCGAGACGATCTTTTGTCCCTTCAATGTGGCGGGGAAGCTCTCCTCGAAAGAGGAGGTGCAGCGCCTGAAGGCGGAGAAGCCGCAGGCTCTGCTGGATGCGCTCGAAGCGATCGCCCGCTCGGAGGCCGACCACGCGCGCCGCGCCGTCGCCACGGGCGCCGCGGGCATCTTCCTGGCCATCGACAGCGCCCAGCAGGGGGTCCTGACCCCCGCCGAGTACGCCCGCTTCAGCGAGCCGTTCGACCGTATGGTCCTCGAAGCGGTACGGGATGCTCCGCTCAACACGCTGCACCTGCACGGCGACAAGGTCTACCTGGATCGTTTCTACACCGGCTGGCCCGCAGCGGTGGTCAACTACTCGGCGCACACCACCGGAGTGAGCGTGGCCGAGATGCGGAGGCGCTACTCCGGGGTGCTGATGGGCGGCCTGGATGAAGTCAACTTCCGCACTCTGAACGAGTCCCAGTTGCGGCAGCAGTGGGACGCCGCGCAGCAGGCCGCGGGCAAGCGCTTCATCCTGGCCCCGGGTTGCTCGGTGCCTGACGAGAGCACGGACGAGGAGTTGTTGCGGCTGCCCAACCTGCTGGGAGCATAGAACCCGGGGACAGGAACCCGGAACCCGGGGACAGTCCGCGTGTTTCCTGGTCGTCACCCGCCCCAGTCGAAGTCGAGGGTGTGGTCGAAGGGGGTGAAGCCGGTCAGGTAGACGCTGGGGCCGGGCAGCTTAGGCTCGGCCATGCGCACCTGGGTGTAACGGTGCAGGCACAGGCCCGGACCGAAGCGGATCTCGTCTCCGCCCGCGCGGTAGCGCGCCTGCTTCGAACTCAGTAACCAGCCGTCGCCCACACGCGGCACAGGCTCGCAGCCCTCCAGCGTTCCCCCCTCGCGCAGGTTGATTTCCACCGCCACCGGCACGGCGTCCGTGCCGCGCGCCTGGATACGCAGACGGAAACCGCTGTAGGTCTCGCTCACCAGCGCCGACTGCTCCAGCTTGCACAGCTCGGTGCGGCGGCGCTCCGCGCGCGACTGGTACCAGTTGTGCGGCCCTATGCGGTAAGGCTTGTCCAGGGGCTGAAGGTAGTCGCCCTCCAGCGACTGCCGGAAGAAGTAGCCCTCGGCGCGCTTCTCGGCGTGCTGGGGGATGAACTGTCCCTTGCCGAAGAAGGCGCTCGCGAACCGCACCGCGTTCACCACCGCCGCGCCGCGGCGCAGCGTGAAGAAGCGGCTGCCGCCGCCCAGGATGAGCGTGGCGCTCACCGGTCCGCGCCGTATGCGCGCGATGCCCAGGGCCGGGAACTGCCGCTCGTAGAACTCCGGCACAGCGGCATGCGGCGGGCCTGCCTGCGACAGCTCGGGGTATTCCATGAGCGCCGACAAGCGCGCGTAGCGGGCCGCGAAACGATCGGCCAGGGCGGCAAAGCGGCCGTCGCCCTCGCGCACCGCCAGGTAGCGCAGCGGAAACCAGTAGCGGCCGATCGCCCCACGCTCGTACTGGTCCTGGCGGCGGGAGATTTCCGTCACCACCTCGTCGCCTGGATGCACCAGGTATAACATCGACTGGAGATTGCGCCGCACCGGCTCGAGCAGCTCGGGCCGCTTCAGCTTCGCGGCCATGACCACCAGCGCGTGGTCCACCGCCACGTTGTAGACCAGCGTGCTGCGCTCGGTGTACTGCCCGTCTTCGTCGATGTCGATGCCCTCGGCCAGCCACTGGTCGATGCGGCGCACCAGGGCCGGGTCGGGGTACAGCTCGTTCAACTGCGCCAGGGCCGCGCACACCACCCAGCGGTGATTGGGCGTGTGGACGCCGCCCACGGCCAGCGCCCCGGCGGCCTTGCGCAGGAAAGGTTCGGCCAGCGCCTCCAGGTCGCGCTCCCCGTGACGCCGGGCCAAGCCGGCCGCCGTGGCCACGTTCTCGACCACGAAGGCGGTGTCGGGCGGCGAGTTGAAGTTGGTGATCACCAGGTCGATGTTGCCGTGCTCGTTCTGGCCGCGGCCGAGGCAGCCCGCCGCCAGCCGCATACGCTCGACCAGCGACCGGTCGCGGTGGAACTTCGAGGCCGGCTGGAGAAACGCCGCCGTCAGCGTCTCCAGGATCCCGCCCGCGGTCCCGGCGTGATGCAGCCCGAAATCGTCCGGATAGATTCCGCGCCAGCGGCTGGTGGGTTCGGTGATCTGCAACTTCAGGATTCGCTCGACCGCCTCGTCGTGGCGCTTTACCACCTGAGGCTCGATGGCAGCCGCAACGCCCGCCGCCAGCGCCGTGCCCAGGGCTTCCCGGCGGGACAGCCGCGCATTCATCATGGGAACACCGCCCTGACCCGGTCGCCGTCCGCGAGCACCCGGTCGGGCGCCAGCGCCACGGCATCCCCTTCCGCCAGCCCATCGAGGACCACGACGCGGGTGACGCTGGACGGCCCCGGCGTGACCTCCCGCCAGTTCACCCGGTCATCGCGCAACCAGAAGACTCCCGCCCGGTTGGCCTGCCGCCGCAGGGCCTCCTTGGGAATCACCAAGCCGTTCTCGATAACGCTGGCGGTGATCTCGGCGTTGACGTTGGTCCCCGGCAGCAGCTCCCCGTTAGGGTTGTCAATTGTGCACAGCACCTCGCCCACCTGCCGGGTACCCAGTGGAACCACTTCCGTCGGCGTCCGGTCCACTGACCCTTTCCACTGTCTTCCGGGCAGGGCATCCCAGGTGATGGTGACCGGCATCTCCCGCCGGATGCGGCCCAGCTCCGGCTCATCCACGTAGACGCGCACGCGGAGCTTGTCCAGCAGGCCCACGCTCGCCACCAGAGCGCCGGGGCTGAGGTACATGCCGGGGCGCGCCTCCAGTTGGAAGACCACCCCCGTGATAGGAGCCCAGATCAGGGCCACCTCCAGCCGCTGCCGGGCGGCCTTCTGCGCGGCCAGCGCTTCCTGGAGACGGGCTTCCGCGGCGGCGGTGTCGGCGCTGCTCACCAGCGCGCCGCGCTTGCGCTCGAGTGCTTGAAGCTGCGCCTGGAGCTGCTCGACCCTGCGCCCCGCATCGACGACTTCCTGGCGTGTGGCCGCCTGCTTCTCGGCCAGCCTCCGGGACACCGCCAGATCCTTCTGCGCCGCTTCCAGGTCCAGCCGGGCCTTCCGCACGCCGCTTTCGATCTCGGCCAGGTCCACCGCCCTGCCGCCCTGCCTAAGTCCATCGACTTCCGCCTGCGCCTGCGCCACCCGGGCGTCGGTGGCGGCGAGTCCGCCGCGGGCCTCCCGAGCATCCACCTCCGCGATGAGCGCGCCCCGCGCCACACGAGCGCCCCGCTCGACTGCGACGCGCTCGACAACCCCGGCCAGCTCCGCCCGCACGGCCATCCACTCCCAGGGCTCGGCCTTGCCATTCGTGACCAGCGTGCTCACCAGCCGTTCGCGCTTTACCCGGGCGAAGGGCACCTCGGGGGGAGTCGAAGCGCGCCAGCGCAGCCACCAGACCAGCACGAAAAGCAGCGCCGCGGGCAACCCGATCCACAGCAGTCTTCTCAACGACATAGCCAGTCCGCGTGCCTCCCTTATTTTGCCAGATGAGCTTGGTCCGTGGGGAAGCGGTGGGCGGGATACAATATGGGAGTATGCCGGTTTTCAAGATCCACCGGCTCCGCGACTACGCCCAGGAGCACTTCCGCTGGGCGGCCCACACCTCCGGGGCCACCGAGGTCAGGCCAAAGGACTACCACCTAGCGGGTCAAGTCGAAGCGCTTAACGCTTACTCCGCCTGGACGAACTTGCGCGAGACCGGTACGCCCCTGCGGGTGGGCGACGTGCTTGAGCTGGAGAACGGCGAGCTGCGCATCTGCAAGTACGTCGGGTTCGAGGAGGCCCGCTGGGTGCAGCCGGAGCCGGCACCCGTCCCCGAAGGCCCGCCGCCCGTTCCCGACAGTCCCCCGCCCGGGTAGTGACGCCACCCAGGCTACTCGAACAGTCCCATTTGCTCGGACCTGGGCCGGCCCCGGGGCCGCCGCGCCCGCAGGGGGCTGCCCACCACAGCCAGGATCTGGACCTCCGTCACCGCCGTACGCGGGACGAAAACGCGCTGGTTGCTGGATGAAGGGCTGGGCGGCACGAAGGTGTAACCCTGGGTTTCCCACTGGGCCAGGTTGTTGGGCAACACGCCGTCCATGACTTCGCCGTCGCGCAAGCGCATCCGCACCCACAGGCCATCGGTCTTCGGGCGGCTGGAGAAAACGCGCCTGTCGGCGGGCTCGCTGACGTCGAAATCTCTAACAAAACAAACGGCTTTTACCTCCTCGTACGGTACCTCGACTAGCACTCCAGTGGCGCTCAGCAACTCCAGCCCGGCTAGGCGAAGGTAGCTCTGCGGGTTGACGAAACCCTTCAGCGGCTCGCGGTCAAACCGTTGGATGACGACCTTCTTGTGGGTGGAGACGGCCACGCAACTCTCCGCTGCCGTTATGTTCCAATCAGTTTGCAGGTATTGTATCATTGCTAACAATGAGCCAGGGCGCGGCCTTGGAAGGCGAGATTGCGTCTTTCCTGGACTTCTGCCGGATAGAGAAGGGCTTGTCCGTCAATTCGGTAGAGGCATACCGGCGCGATCTGTCCAGGTTCGCCGCAGGCTGGCCTTCCGGCGCGGGTGTCTCCGAGCTGACCACGGAGCGCCTGCGGGACTACCTGGGAGGGCTATATGGTTCCGGCCTCCAGAGCCGGTCCGTAGCCCGACACCTGAGCACCCTGCGGAACTTCGCCGCCTTTCTACTGAGGGAGGGGAGGCTGCGGAGCGACCCCACCGCACTGCTGTCCTTGCCCCGGCAGTGGAAGTCCCTGCCCAAGTACCTTAACCTGCTGGATATCAATCGGTTACTGGCAATTCCAGACCCTGACAAGCCTACCGGGGCGCGCGACCGGGCGATGCTGGAGATGCTCTACGCCACCGGGCTGCGGGTCAGCGAGCTGTGCCAGTTACAGTTTACGGACTTCAACGCGGAGCTGGGGGTGATCCGGGTGACCGGCAAGGGCAACCGCCAGAGGTTGGTGCCGGTGGGGCGATCGGCAGTGGGGGCGGTGACGGCCTACTGCGAGGGACCCCGCCGGCGGTTGCTGCGCGGGCGCGCCTCCAAGTACCTGTTCGTGACCGCCCGAGGAGGCTGCCTGACCCGCCAGGCGTTCTGGAAGTTGTTGGCTGCCCACGGCCGGAGGGCCGGCATCTGGCAGCGGCTTACCCCCCATGTGCTGCGGCACAGTTTCGCCACCCACCTGCTGGAGGGTGGCGCCGACCTGCGCAGCGTTCAGACGATGCTCGGCCACGCCGACATCTCCACCACCCAGATCTACACGCATGTGATGCGGTCCCGTCTTCGCAAGACGCTGGATGAGCACCATCCGAGGGCGTGAGATGAGCGACTTCATGTTCATGTTGGAAAGCCACCTCAGCGCGGACCAGAACCGCGTCCTGAGCCAGGTGCAGGTCGCGGCCACCGAGGCCGGCGTGAGCGTCTTCCTCACCGGGGGCGCCATGCGGGACATGCTGGGCGGCTACGCGGTGCGCGACCTGGATTTCACGGTCGATGGCAACGCTTTGAAACTCGCCAGGACCCTGGCCAAAGGGACCGGCGCCGAGATCATCAGCTCCGACGAGCGCCGCAAGTGCGCCGAGATGGTCTTCCCCGGCCGGGTCCGGGCCGAAATCGCCATGGCGCGGCAGGAGCGCTATCCCAAGCCCGGCGCGGCGCCGCAGGTGACGCCCGCCACCATCCACGAGGACTTGTGGCGGCGGGACTTCACCGTGAACGCGGTGGCCCTCTCGCTGAACCGCGCCTCTCGTGGGCTGCTGATCGACCCGACGAACGGGCAGGGTGATCTGGAGCGCAAGGAGTTACGCGCGGTCAGCAACTACACTCTCTACGAGGACCCCGCCCGAATCCTGCGCTTGTGGCGCTTCAAGGTGCGCCTGGGTTTCACCATCGAGGAGCGGACCCGGCAGCAATACGAGAACGTGCGGCTGGAGGAACTGGAGCAGAAGATTCCTTCCGCCCGGCTGCTGGATGAGCTCGAGCAGATGGCCGAAGACGCCAACCCGGGCGAGATCCTCCGCGCGCTCGACCAAGAGAAGCTGCTGCCGCTGTTTTCCCCGGCGCTAGCCGGGACAAAATTGAACCTGGCTGGCTTGGCCAAGCTGCACCGCGCCCGGCAGTTGATCCCTTACGGGGCGCCCTTCCCGGTGGACAACATGCCGTTGTTTCTCTGCCTGTTGACCGAGAAGCTGAATGCCCGGGAGAAGTCCGGCCTGATTCGCGCGACCGGTTTGCGCCGCTCCCACGTTTCGGCCTGGCAGAAGCTCGAGGCGCGGGCCAAGAGACTCGAGCGGGAGCTAAAGTCTCCCAAGCTGCACAAGCCTTTTGCGGTCTACCAGGCGCTTTCGGAAACTCCCGGCGAGCTCGTTCTCTATCTGCTGGTGCACTCCGAGATCCGCCTGGTGCACGACCGCATCCGGAATTACATCGAGAAGTACCTGCCGGCCTCCCTGGAGGTCACCGAGCAGGACGTGCAGGCCCAAGGCGGGCCGCCCGGCACGGCCAAGTACCGCAAGATCAAGAGCGAGCTGATCGAGGCGCGCCTGAACGCCCGGCCCAAGCGGCCGGCGCCCGAGGAGGCGGCCCCCGAAACGCCGCCCGAGAGTCCGCCGCCCGCACGCCGTCCCGACGCCCGTCAGCCCAAAGTATCCAGAGCCTGAGAGTCTCTAGAGGTCCCCTGATGCATGCCTTGAACCGGAGAGCCTTCCTGTTGTCCGGCGGCCTGGCGGCCGGAGCGCCCAGCGATCGGATCAACGTTGCCGTGGTGGGTCTGCGCGGTCGCGGCCGCGACCACATCAACATCTTCGGCGCGCTGCCGCAGGCGCGCGTCTCGGCGGTCTGCGACATCGACCAGGCGCAGGCGGAGCGCGCCGTGCAGCTTGCCGAGAAGGTCCAGGGCGCCAAGCCCCGGATCTACGCGGACATCCGCAAGCTGCTCGAGGACAAAGAGGTGGACGCCGTCTCCATCGCCACCTGCAACCACTGGCATGCCCTGGCCACCATCTGGGCCTGCCAGGCGGGCAAGGACGTCTACGTCGAGAAGCCCGCCAGCCACAACGTCTTCGAAGGCCGGAAGATGGTCGAGGCGGCTCGCAAGCACGGCCGCATCGTGCAGGTGGGCATGCAGAGCCGGACCACCGCCCACAAGATCCGCGCCATCGAGCTGCTGCGCCAGGGCGTCATCGGCAAGCTGTACCTGGCCAAGGGCCTGTGCTTCAAGCGCCGGCCCTCGATCGGCAAGTCTCCCGACGGGCCCGTGCCGCCGGGAGTTGACTACGACCTGTGGCTCGGCCCGGCCCCCATGCGTCCCTTCAACCCCAACCGCTTCCACTACAACTGGCACTGGTTCTGGGATACCGGCAACGGCGATATCGGCAACCAGGGCGTGCATGAGATGGACATCTGCCGCTGGGGCCTGGGCCAGGACACTCACCCCAAGAGCGTCTGCTCGAGCGGCGGCAAGTTCGTCT
>VFZS01000089.1 GCA_016871095.1 Acidobacteriota bacterium | reverse complement strand
CGGCCTCGCAGGGGGTCCGTTGATGCCCGGCCGCAACGGACTACAGACGCCGGTGCTGGTGCTCAACGCCAGCTATGAGCCTATCAACATCTGCGCGGCGCGCCGGGCGCTGGTGCTGGTGATGAAGGGCATCGCGGCGACCGAGGAGTTCTCTTCCTTGCTGGTGCGCTCGCCGCGCTCGCACCATCCGCTGCCCTCGGTGATCCGCCTGCTGGGCTACCGCCGGATTCCGCATCAGACGCGCGCGCTGTCGCGCAAGAACATCCTGATGCGCGACCGCTGCACCTGCCAGTACTGCGGGCGGACCCTGCCCTCCAGCGAGCTCACGCTGGACCACGTGGTGCCCAGGTCTCGCGCGGGCGAGACCGCCTGGGACAACCTGGTGGCCTGCTGCCACGACTGCAACAACCGCAAGGGCAGCCGCATGCCGGAGGAGGCGGGCATGCGCCTGATCCGGCATCCGCGGCCCTTCAGCCTGCATACCAGCCGTCACCTGATGCGCCAGTTGGCGCACAGCGACTACCAGTGGCAGAAGTACTTGTTCTACTGAAGCAGCCCGGCTACATCTGGGGCCTCGGAGGCGCCGGCGGGGCGCCCGCGACGGGCTTGGGCTTGTCCTTGGTCTTGACCGGGCTGAGGATGACGTGGAAGAAGCGGCCTTCCAGGCGGGGATCGCCGTCCACCGAGCCGTAGGCGGCCACGTCCTGCGCGAAGCGCATGAGCAGCTTGCGGCCCAGGTCCACGTGCGCGATCTCCCGCCCCCGGAACTGCACCATGGCCTTGACCCGGTTGCCTTCCTGGAGAAAGCGTATGGCGTGGTTCTTCTTGAAGTTGTAGTCGTGCTCGTCGGTGTTGGGGCGGAACTTCAGCTCCTTGACCTGGATGACGTGCTGCTTCTTCTTGGCCTCGTGCTGCTTCTTCTTCTGCTCGTATTGCCACTGGCCGTAGTCCATGGCCTTGGCCACCGGCGGCTCGGCCGTCGGCGCCACCACTATCAAGTCCAGGCCCAGCTCCTGCGCCCTGCGGATGGCCGCGGGCGTGGGCATGATCTCGACGGTGCCGTCCGGGAAGACCGCCCGCACCTCGCGGGCGCGGATGGCTTCATTGACGTTTTCCCGGACTCTTGGTCTGCGCGGATGGAAGTGTCTAGGTGGAAACATTGAACGAAAGAACTCCCGTGGTCAGCCCCCAATCCTGAAGCTCGACGTCAAGCACTGGGATGATTCTAGCAGATTCCAGGACCGGCGCAACATGCAAATCAACGCCGCCCCAGCCTGGCGAGGGCGGCCAGGATGACCGGGTCGCGCTGGGCCTCGATCTCGTCGCCGCGGGCCACGCCCAGGGCCTGATTGAAGACCTCCGTCTTCAGCCGGTGGCGAATCCACTCCCGCTCCTGGCTCCACTCGGTGACTCCCGGCCGGATTCTCCGCTCCGAGAGGTAGAGCTGGAACTCGTCCAGCAGGGCGGCGGTGACCTGGAAGTCCCCGGTGACTGGCTGGCGGCGGAAGACCTCGGTGGCGAAAGTGGTCAGCGACCCGCTGGCCTCGACCGCGGCGCGAAAGGGAGTGACCGGTTCCGGGTAGACCGTGACATCCGGTTGGATCCCCCCAGCCTGAGCGGAGGTCTGGATCTGGACGGCGGCCAGCGGTCTCTGAATGTTGCGTCCCTTGGGGGTGTAGTAGTAGGCGGTGGTCAAAGCCAGGCCGGCGCCCTCCGACAAGGAATAGACGCTCTCGACCAAGCCCTTGCCGAAGCTCGGCTCGCCCAGGATGAGGGCCCGGCCGTGGTCCTGGAGCGCCCCGGCGACGATTTCCGCGGCGCTGGCGCTCCTTCCGTTGAGCAGCACGGCCACGGGGAAACGGTAGGGGCGGGCCGCCTCGGGCACGCTCTCCTTCCGGGCCTGCACCACGCGTCCCCGGACGGCCAGCAGCGTCTGGCCGGGTTTCAAGAACAGCGCGGCCGTCTCCAGCGCGGCCGGCAGCAAGCCGCCGGGGTTGTTCCTCAGATCCAGCAGCAGGCCCTCGAGCCTCTCTCCTCCCAGTTCCTCGATGGCCTGCCGGACCTGTGCTCCGGCCTGGGCGTCAAAGCTGGTCAGGCGAAGGTAGCCGACGCCGGGGCGCACCAGGAAGGCCCGGTCGATGCTGGGCGATTGCAGCTCTTCGGGGGTCAGCGTCAGTTGCACGAGCCGGGTTTGGCCCGGCCGACGGATATCCAACTGGACTTCCCGCTGGCGCGACTGGGTCAGCAGCTCGACCAGCTCTTCCATTTCGAGGCGGGCGAGGATGATCCCGTTGATCGCCAGGATCTCGTCGCCGGGAGCTATGCCGGCCCTCGCCGAAGGAGTTTCCGGGAGGGTTTGCAGGACGATGACGCGGCCGGGAAGCACCGAGACAACGCTGCCGAAGCCCTTGCGGGTGGATCTCTCCAGCTCCTTAAGCTGTTCAAACTGCTGGGGATCGAGGAACACGGAATGGGGGTCCAGCGTGCGCAGCATCCCCGGGATAGCGCCTCCGTAGATGGCCTTCTCCGGCGGGACCGCATCAGCGGCCTCCCGCTCGACCACGCGGTAGATATCAGTGAAGCGCTTCAGATGATCTGGCAAGTCCTGGGCCGCAGCCGTGGACACAGCCAGCACTAACAGGGGGAGGTGGCGCAACAGTAACCTCGAACTTCCAGTGTAGCGAATCGCCTGGCGGGGGAACTTCCGGTGCCGGACCGGCGTCCAAGAGATTGAAAGGAAGCCGGACTTCCTGATATCTTGAAGGTGAAGTTGCCGACGGAGCGCTACCGTGGCGGACGCGATCCTTCAACTAGATGATCAAGCCGGCCTGGAACGGACCGCGGTAGGGGGGGACTGCCGAACCGCCTCTGCCGAAGAGATTCAGCTTCTGGAAGGGCTAAGAGAGGGCGCCGCGGAAGCGTATGAAGGCCTCATCGCCAACTACCAGCAACCCGTGTACAACCTGGTGTCCCGGCTGTTGGGCGACAGCGGCGAAGCCTGCGACGTGGTCCAAGAGGTCTTCTTGAAAGTATTTCGCAAAGTGGGATCGTTCCGCGGCGACAGCAGCCTGAAGACCTGGATGTACCGGATCGCGGTCAACGAAGCCTACAACTACCAGCGCTGGTGCAGCCGGCACCGCCGGCAGGAGGTCTGCCTGGACGGGGACTTGGAAGGAGGTCTGAGCTTCTCCCAGCGCTTGCCGGACCCGGGCCGTTCCCCGTACGACTGCGCGGTGGATGACGAACGGCAGGCCCTGATTCAGGCTGCGTTGTCACGGCTAAACGCGAGTTTCCGGACGGCGGTGGTATTGCGGGATATCGAGGAGCTGAGCTACGAGGAGATTGCCGCGGTCTTGGGAGTGCCCCTGGGCACGGTGAAATCCCGGATCCTGCGGGGGCGCGAGGCATTGCGCAAGGAATTGGCGGGCCGGCTGGAATCGGCGCCGACCCTTGGTTGGACGCCACAACCGGCGGAGTGAAGCTATGACTTGCCGAAGCGTGCAGAATTCGCTCTCGGCTCACCTGGACGGCTGTTTGCCGCAAGAGAGCCAGGGCGTGGTGCAGGCCCACCTGGCCCGGTGTGGGGAGTGCGCACTGGCCTATGAGGAGCTCCTGGACATGCGCCGGGCGCTGCGAGACCTGCCCGTGCTGTCCCCTCCGGAGCATCTATCCGTAGACCTCTCGGTGCTGGCTTCGCGAGAGGCGCAGCGGCGTTCGCAGCGGCGCAACCTGGGAACGCTGGTAGCCGGCTGGAGCTCGGGAATGAGGCTCTGGCTGGACAACCTGATGCGCCCGGTGGCGCTGCCCATGGCGGGCGGTTTGGTCTCGGCGCTGCTGCTGTTCAGCGTGCTGGTGCCGAGCATCGCCTTCAGCCGCCGCCCCATCGTGCAGGATGTACCCATCAGCATTTTCACGGAAGCCGCCTTGAAGAGCCAGCCCCCCTTCGGGTTCAACGACGACAACTTCGTGCTGGAAGTGCTGGTGAACGAGAAGGGGAGCATGGTGGACTACGTGGTGGCCGGAGGCGAACCTCTGAGTCTGAATCCGCAGTTGCGACGCAGCATCGAGAACACCCTGCTGTTCACCGAGTTCCGGCCCGCCACTTCCTTCGGCCAGCCGACGCTGAGCAAGCTGTTCGTCTCCTTCAAGCGCAGCCACTACAACGTTAAGAGTTAGGCCGCAACCGCTTGGCCCGACCACGCCTGGGGCAACACTTCCTGAACCGGCCCACACTGCTGGCCCGTCTGGCTGAGGCCGCCTGCCCGGAGCACGCGCCGCTGGTGATCGAGATCGGTCCGGGGCGGGGCGCCCTGACGCGCTTCCTGCTTGAGCGCGCCGCGCGTGTCATCGCGATCGAGTTGGACCGGCGGCTGGCCGGCGAGCTCCGGGACAAGTTCCCCGGCGAGGAGCGCCTCGAGGTGGTTGAGGCCGACGTGCTCGCCACGCCCCTGGGGCAGTGGGGACCGGCGGTGGTGGCCGGCAATCTGCCCTACTACATCACTTCGCCCATTCTGACGCGCATCTTCGAGCTGGGCGCCTCGCTGCGCCGCGCCGTCTTGCTGATGCAGGAAGAGGTGGCCCGGCGGCTGACCGCCGAGCCGGGAACCCGCGCCTATGGGTTCCTCACCGTTCACGCCAACCTTTTCACCCGCCCGGAAGTGCTGTTCAGTGTTCCGGCCGCGGCCTTCCGGCCGCCCCCGAAAGTCCGCTCGGCGGCGGTGCGGTTAACCCCGCGGCCGGAGATCCGCCCCCACGAGCAGGAGCAGTTTCTGGAATTCGCCGCGCGGTGTTTCCGCCAGAAGCGCAAGACCCTGCGCAACAACCTGGCGGCGTACTACGGCCCCCGCATCGACCTCTGTCCGGAGGCGGGCCTGCGCGCCGAGCAGCTCTCGCTGGCGCAACTGCGCCGGCTCTGGGCGCGGCTGGAGGAATCGGGCTGAAGGAGGCTGCTGAAGAAGCCCTCTGGCAAGCTGAAGCTCGCCCCACGTGGGCGCGCAAGTGGTTGATGTGCCGTGTAGCATAAGCTTCAGCTTGTGCCCCGCGGACCGGCTTCAGGGCTTCTTCAGCAGCCGCTGAAGGCCCGATGCCCTATACTGGAATTTCCATGCAGCGCGTTCGTTTTGCGCCCTCCCCGACCGGCTTTCTGCACATCGGGAGCGCGCGCACCTACATCTTCAACTGGCTCTATGCCCGCCGCCACGGCGCCGCCATGATCCTGCGCATCGACGACACCGACGTGGGCCGCAACACCCAGGAGTCGCTGGACTCGATCTTCGAGGGGCTGCGGTGGCTGGAGCTGGAGTGGGACGAGCAGTACCGCCAGTCCGAGCGGCTGGCGCTGCACCGCGAGATCGCGCAGGCGCTGCTGGAGAAGGGTTACGCCTACCGGGACTTCAGTCCATACGTCGAGCTGGAGGAAAAGGACTGGGAAGGCGGGCGCTGGCTGTTTAACCCCGCCATGCGGGAGATGCCGCGCGCCGAG
This sequence comes from Acidobacteriota bacterium, assembly GCA_016871095.1. Classification (GTDB taxonomy): domain Bacteria; phylum Acidobacteriota; class Terriglobia; order Bryobacterales; family Bryobacteraceae; genus VFZS01. The sequence continues at coordinate 6,705 of VFZS01000089.1, read as the reverse complement.
AGCGACCGCCGCGCCGCCTCCGGCGAGCCCTTCGTGCTGCGGTTTCGCGTGCCCCGCGAGACCCTCGAGGCGGTCCGCTTCCGCGACGCAGTGTACGGCGAGCTGAGCAAGAACACCGCCGACATCGAAGACTTCGCCCTTCTGCGCGGCGACGGCACGCCCACTTATCACATAACCTCCTGCGCCGACGATCTGGATTTGAAGATCAGCCACGTCATCCGCGGCCAGGACCACCTGACCAACACCTTCAAGCACGTGCTCATCTTTGATGCCGTCGGGGGCCGCCGGCCCGTGTTCGCCCACCTGCCCCTGCTGGTTGCGGCGGACGGCTCGAAGCTGTCCAAGCGCAAGCACGGTCCGGTAGTGAGCGTAACCACTTACCGCGATGCGGGATTCCTGCCGCACGCCTTCATCAACTTCCTGTGCCTGCTGGGCTGGTCGCCCAAGGATGACCGCGAGCAGATGACCCGGCAGGAGCTGATCGAGGCGTTCTCTTTCGAGGGCATCAACCGCTCCAACGCCGTGGTCAACTTCACCGAGGCCGACCCGCTCGACCCCAAAGCAGTGTGGCTCAACGCGGAGCATATCCGCAGCATGGGAGTAGAGGATCTGAGCGGGCATCTGCTGCCCTTCGCGCGCGCGGCCGGTTTCCAGGTCGAGTCTGGCAAGATGATGCAGGTCACGCCCCTGGTCCGGGAACGGATCAAGACGCTGCGCGATGTGGCCGTGGCGGCGGACTTCTTCTTCCTGAGCCAGTTGCCGCCTTACGATCCCGCCGAGCTGATCCCGCACCAGGGGGACGCTGCCCTGGCCCTGACGGTATTGAAGCGGGCGCGCCAGGCGCTGGAGACGGCGGAGTTCTCGCACCCGTCCCTGGAGGCGCTGCTGCGAGCTGAGGCCGGCGCGCTGGGGGTGAAAGCTGGCCAGATGTTCCAGCCCATCCGCGTGGCGGTGTGCGGGCGCAAGGCGGCGCCGCCGCTGTTCGAGACCCTGGCCGTACTCGGCAGGGAGACCTGCCTGGAGAGGATTGACCATGCCATCAGAAATCTCGGGTGAGGCGCCTGCCGGCCCGTCGCACTTCATCCGCGACATCATCCTGGAGGACCTGAGAAGGGGCAAGCACGGCGGCCGGGTGCACACGCGTTTCCCTCCGGAGCCTAACGGTTACCTGCACATCGGGCACGCCAAGTCCATCTGCCTGAACTTCGGCCTGGCGGCCGAGTTCGGCGGCAAGTGCAACCTGCGCTTCGACGACACCAACCCGTGCAAGGAGGAGGTCGAGTACGTTGAGTCGATCCTGGAGGACGTGCGCTGGCTGGGCTTCGACTGGGAAGACCGGCTGTACTACGCCTCCGACTACTTCGAGCCGTTATACCAGTGGGCGGTCCAGTTGATCCGGGCCGGCAAGGCCTACGTCTGCGATCTGAGCGCGCAACAGGTGCGCGAGTACCGCGGCACTCTGACGCAGCCGGGCTGGGACAGTCCCTATCGCGACCGCACGGTGGAAGAGAACCTGGACCTGTTCCAGCGCATGCGGGCCGGGGAGTTCCCGGACGGGGCGCGCACGCTGCGTGCGAAGATCGATATGGCCTCGCCCAACCTGAACCTGCGGGACCCGGTGTTATACCGGATTCTGCACGCCGAGCATCATCGCACCGGCAACCAGTGGTGCATCTACCCGATGTACGATTACGCCCACGGCCAGTGCGACTCGATCGAGCGGATCACCCACTCCATCTGCACGCTGGAGTTCGAGGACCACCGGCCGCTCTACGACTGGCTCATCGAGGCGCTGGGCATCTATCACCCCCAGCAGATCGAATTCGACCGGCTCAACCTCACTCACACCGTGCTGAGCAAGCGCAAGCTGCTCACGCTGGTCGAGCAGGGTCACGTGCGGGGCTGGGACGATCCGCGCATGCCCACGCTGTCGGGAATCCGCCGGCGCGGGTACACGCCGGAGGCCATCCGCTCTTTCTGCGGGCGGATCGGGGTGGCCAAGACCAACGGAGTGATCGAGCTGTCGCTGCTGGAGCACTGCCTGCGGGAGGACCTGAACCGGCGGGCGCCGCGGGTCATGGCCGTGCTGCGGCCCCTGCGGGTGGTCATCGACAACTACCCGGAGGGCCTGGTCGAGGAAATGGAGGCCGTCAATAACCCCGAAGACCCCGGCATGGGCACGCGCAAAGTGCCCTTCTCGCGGGTGCTGTATATCGAGCGCGAGGACTTCCGCGAGGACCCGCCCAAGCAGTACTACCGGCTGGCGCCGGGGCGCGAGGTCCGGTTGCGCTACGCATACTTGGTGCGCTGCGCCGGCGTGGTCAGGGACGAGAACACCGGCGAGGTGATGGAGATTCACTGCACCTACGATCCGGCCACCCGGGGCGGCGACGCTCCGGACGGGCGCAGGGTGAAATCCACGCTGCATTGGGTCTCGGCCGCCCACGCCATCGAGGCCGAGGCGCGGCTATACGATCATCTGTTCACCCGCGCGAATCCGGCCGAAGACAGCGAGGGGCTGGACTTCACCGCGCACCTGAATCCGAACTCGATGGAGGTGCTGGCCGGGTGCCGGGTCGAGCCCAGCCTGCGCGGCGCGGCGCCGGGCAGCCGCTGCCAGTTCGAGCGGCTGGCCTACTTCGCGGTGGACCCGGACTCGACGCCGGAGAGACCGGTCTTCAACCGCACGGTGACGCTGCGGGACACCTGGGCCAAGATCGAGAAGAGCCTGAAAGCACAAGGCGAGGGTTAGCAGCCGATGATTATCCTGGGAATCGGTGGGATCCTGCGCGAGGGCGCCGCCGCGGTGCTTAAGGACGGCGCGCTGGTGGGCGCGGTCGAGCAGCGCAAGGTGGCGCGGCGCCTGCGGCCCGGCGCGCTGCCGGAGGAGTCCATCGCCAGCTGCCTGAAGCTGGCCGGCGTCGAGGCCGGCGAGGTGGACTGTGTGGCGGTGGCTCGCCCCCTGGGAGCGGGCGGCGATGACCGGCTGCACCTGTCGCTGCGGGCGGCCTTTCCCAACGGCCAGGTAGTGATGGTGGACCATCACGCGGCACACGCCGCCTCGGCCTACTTCGCGTCGCCCTTCCCCGAGGCCACGGTGCTGACCTTGGACCGCAGCGGGGATTTCCGCTGCGGGGCGCGCTGGCGGGCCGCGGGCAATCAGCTCCAGCTCGAAAAGGAACTCTACTACCCGGACTCCCTGGGGGACCTGTACGGGCGCGTGACCGAGCTGCTGGGTTTCGAAGCCCGCGCCGACGAGCACAAGGTGCAATGGCTGGCCGCCTCCGGCGACGACCGCTTCGCCGGTCTGTTCCTGGAGCTCACCAAGATGGGCGCCGGCGGCTGGCTCCGCCTGGAGAGGTCTTTTCTTTCGAGTGACCGATTGAGCCACGGCGGTTTCAGCGCGAAGTTCTACCAGCGCCTGGGACTGCCGGAGGGCGCGCCGGTGCCCGCGGAGATGCGGCCGGCGGTGGCCGCGGGGCTACAACGGGCCATCGAGCGGACGGTTGCGGAGATGGCCGGAAGCGGGGAAGACCTGTGCCTGGCCGGAGGGCTGGCCCTGAATGCGCTGCTGGTAGAGTCCCTGGAGCGCTCCGGGCGCTGGCGCAATGTCTTCGTGCAGCCGGCGGCCGGCAACACCGGCACCGCCTTGGGCGCGGCGTTCTGGGCCTGGCACGTGGTCTTCGGGCACAGCGCGCGGCCGGGCATCGGCAATCTCTGCCTGGGGCCCGAGTTCCAGCCCGAGGAGATCAAGCAGGTGCTGGAGAACTGCAAGCTGCGCCTGCACTGCTTGCGGACCGCCGACGAACTTGTCGAGACGGCGGTCCGTGAGCTCAACGAGCAGAAGATCGTGGCCTGGATGCAGGGGCGGATGGAGCTCGGCCCCCGCGCGCTGGGCAACCGCAGCATCCTGGCCTCGCCCCTGGACCCCTACTCCACCGAGAACCTGAACATCTACATCAAGCACCGCGAGCCGTTCCGCAAGTTCGCCGCCTCGGCGCCGGTCGAGCTGGCGGGCGAGTATTTCGAGGTGGGTCCCAACGCGCGGTTCCTGGCCACGGTGGGGCGGGTACGCCCGGCGCACCGGAAGACTTTCGAGAGCGCGGTGCTGGGCCAGGATGTGGTGCGGGTGCACACCGTCTCGGAGGAGGACAACCCGCTGTACTGGAAGCTGCTGCACGCGGCGGGGCGCTCCACCGGCCTGCCGGTGCTCTACAACACTTCGTTCAACCTGTTCGGCGACCCGCTGGTGTGCAGCCCCCGCGACGCGGTGCGCAGCTTCTATTCCTCAGGCATCGATGCCCTCTTCGTGGGTCCCTTCCTGCTGCGGAAGTAGCGCCGGCCGCGGCCGGGGGTTTCCATCCGCGGCGCGGTGGTGCGATAATCCAGGTACCGAGGTGTGCGATGCACAAACTGCTGCGGTTGCTGGTTCTGCTGGCGCCGGTGATGGCGTGGGGCCAGGCCGCCCAGCCCAAGATCATTGATGCTCACATTCACCATAACGGCGAGATCAGCTTCCTGCGGAAGCTGGCGGCGCGGCTGCGCGCCGCCGACGCCATGGGGCTGCTGATCACCGCGCCCAAGGATCTCGACAGCGTGAAGTCGTTCATGGAGCAGAATCCCAACCGCCTGGCGGGATTGGGGGAGATCAAGCTCGACGACCCCAACGCCGTCGAGCTGGTGGACCGGTTCCACGCCGCCGGTTTTCCCGGCCTGGGCGAATTGACGCGGCCACTGCGACGCTACGACGACCGGAGCTACTGGCCCATTTACGCGCGGGCCGAGCAGTACCGCATGATCCTGCTGTTCCACACGGGCATCGTGAACCGGACGAACCCAAACGTGCCCGAGGACGTCAGCATCGACCGCATGCGGCCCACCACGCTGGACCTGATCGCGCGGCGCTTCCCCAAGCTGACCATCATCGGGGCGCACCTGGGGAATCCCGATTACGACCACGCCGCCGAGGTCGCGCGCTGGAGCCCCAACCTGTACTTCGATCTGTCGGGCTCGACGCTCATCAAGAAGTCGCCGGACTTCACTTTCTTTAACTCAGTGTTCTGGTGGTCCGCCGTGGCCAGCCCGCACACGCCCAAGAGCAAGACCCACGCCTTCGAAAAGGTGGTCTTCGGCTCGGACATCTTCGGCGGGGAGATCGAGGAATTCGACCGCACGCTGGCGAACTACCGCAAGATGCTGGACGCCTGCGGGGTCCCGCCCGAAGCGCAGGCCAACATCATGGGCGGGACCGTGTGGCGGATTCTGCGGGCGCAGCGGCAGTAAGCTTACAGGCAGGACCGGAGACCGGACCGGACTCCTATCCTACAGCTTGACTCGGCCCGTGGGGATGGACACGGCGCCCAGGTTGCCGCTGGCCGGGTCGCGGGTCAGGCGGACAAGGTACTCCATACACGCCATGGCGGGAGCCTGCCCTGCCGAACGAGCCACTGCGATTCAGACAGTAAGATAGCCCGTCGCGGCAGGTAGGCTGCCGGCTCGGGGGCGGGTGGGGGCCAGGCCGCTGTCTGCGGGCTGTCCAGGGGCCACCCCGGTAGGGTCGAGGGCTGGCGCCGTTGCTCCGTAGGGTCGGCCTATCCATTGCTCCCCGTTTCCGTTGGGAGTGCCTCACTAGCCGAACCGTGAGCCGGATTCCAGCCCCCGCCACATCGCACGTAGCGTGCGGATTTCCCGCACTACGCGCTCCTGCACACTTCATATCCAGGTTTATGCGACCTATCAGACTGGAGCGACTGCCGAGACCGACGGCACGTACGATATGCGGTACTCCGAAAAGAGTCCCAACGTGCCGTACAGCCAGTCCCGGCTCCACCGCTTCCAGCCGAATCCTCGACGCTGGCACGCCCGGGCCAGATGACGCCGAATCTTCTTCTCTACCCAGTCTCGGATATAGGAGGAGCACCGACTCGAGTGGCCTATGGCAAAGTATTTCACCCAACCCCGCAGGATCGGGTTGATCTTCTCGATCACCCCGCCTACCGGCTGGGAACGGGAGGCCCGGAAGATCTCCTTGAGCTTGCCGAGCAAGGCCGTCCGCTTCTTGCCTTTCGGCAATAACAGCGGCATCCATCGTCCCCGACGACTCAGAACAGGACGGAACTCAAATCCGAGAAATCCGAAACTCTCGCCTCGCCGTAGCTCCACCGTACGGCTCTTCTCCTCATTCACCTCGACTTGCAGTTTGGCCAACTCCTCCCGCAGTCGCTTCTCCACCGCCTGCCGAAGCCATTGCTGGCGCGGATGCGAGTCCACTAGGATCACCAGATCATCGGCGAACCTGGCGTACTCAACCGCCGTCCCCCGCTCGCGCCGGGTCACTGCTTTCGCCCGTTCCAGCATCTGGTCTACCTCATTGAGATATAGATTGCTGAGCAACGGCGAAATCACCCCGCCTTGCGGAACTCCCTGCTTCCCCGACGCGTCCAGCAACATCTTCAAGAGCCATAGAACCGCGTCGTCCTCGACCCGCCGGGCCACTTTTGCCAACACGATATGATGCCTCACCGTGTCGAAGTAGGACCGCAAGTCAAAATCGATGACGTAGGTCTTGCCCTCCAAAATTGCCGTCGATACGCGCTGGATGGCAGTGTGCGCTGACTTCTTCGGCCGGTAGCCAAATGACCCCGGTTGAAAGTCCGCCTCGAAGATCGGTTCCAGGATCAGCTTCAACGCTCCCTGGATCACCCG
>VFZS01000088.1 GCA_016871095.1 Acidobacteriota bacterium | reverse complement strand
TCAGGTCCATGCTCCCGCCGGCTTCAAGGCGGGTCTTGGGACCGGTGAGCGCCAGCCGGTCGATCGCCACGCGGCCGTTACGCAGGGATACGGCCGAGACGCCGTCCTGCCGCAACTCATATTGGCCCAGCTCCGCGATCTGAAACCGCAACTGCGGGAACGTGGCCTTGGCGTGGACGGCCTTCGGGTCGGTCAACTGCGCCGCCTCAGCCTCGATCCGCAGCCCGAAGCGGCCGGCGATCTGCTCGGGGAAACCCTTCCACACCTGGGGATCCAGGTCCCTCAGCTCCAGCGCGAACTGCGCGGGTCCGGCAGGCGGCGCGCTCTCCAAGGGCAGCCCGCCGAGCATTGATCCCACGGGGATGGTTCCGTGTGCGCTGAGCGTGGCCTTGCCGAGAGCCGCCGCCAGACGGCGGACCTCGACGGCGCCGCTCGCATACTCCACCTCAAGGTTGACGCCGCTGACGGCCTCCTTCAACTCCGGCTGCGACAGCGTCGCATCTTGCAGCGACAGCCTGGCGGTGGGATCCAGTTTGGTGAAATCGCCGCGCACCACCGCATCGAGGCGCAACTGCCCTTGCGCCGAGACGCCCGCCTCGCTCGGGGCGAAGGCCGCCAGGTCGGTCAAATCTATCGCGGCTTGAATCCTCAGCGGATCCGAAGGCGCCGGGCCTTTCTCCAGCGGCAGCCGCCCCTGCATGCTGAGCCGCGAGTTGCCCGACCGCAGCGCCGCCGATTTCACCTCCAGTGTGTTCTCGCGCAGCGCCAACTCGAGCGGGCCTTCGTTCCGGACCTCCTGCCCGCTCAGCTTCAAGCGCAGCGGGTCGGCGCTCAGAGCGGCCCGGAACTTGTTCCACTCCCCCAGGTTGCCCAACCCGCTGATGACCGCGCTCGTACTCCCCTCCAGCGCGCTAACGCCCAGGCGCGACAGGTCGGTGTCCGCCGCGGCGATGCGGAACTCCGCCGCGTGCGGAGCGCGCGCGGACGCTTTGCCGCTCAGCGTCGCGCTGAATCGGGGCAGCCGGGCCTCCAGCCGGGCCTCGCCTTTATCCAGCCGCCCGCTCGCAGTCAATCCCCCCAGCACCTGCTCCCCCACGCTCACGTCGGCCAGGTGGACGCTTCCCGCCAGCGCCGGGTCTTCCAGCGATCCCGCGCCTTCAAGCGACAGCCCAAGGCTTCCGCGAATCGCAACATCGTCCGGAAGAGATAGTTTCTCGAAGGCAATCTGGTTGGCTTCGCACTTAACGCTGTAAGTGCTCGATGCAAGGTCGTAACTCCCGCTGGCCTGGAGATACCCGTTACCGCCAGCCTGCGGCTTGTCCAGGCGCAGCTTCTCAAGCACGGCTCTCTGGCCGGCGAGACTGGCCTCCACGGCCAGGTCGCCCCACTCTTCGCCATAGCCCTGCAACCCTCTCGCCGCCAGCGAGAGGCTGGCCTGGAGGTCCTCCAGGGTTCCACCCAGAGTGGCCTTCAAATCGAGCCGCCCATCGAGGGGCAGCGTCTGGCCCACCCCGCTCAGCAGCGCCGCCAGGGAAGCCTCGGAGACCGCGGCGCTGGCCGTCACGGAGGGCACTCGCCCCCGCAAGCCCATCACGCCGCTGGCGGTCAGGCGCTGCCCTTGCCAGGCGAGAGACAATTCCTCCAGGCGGACTTCTTCGGGAGAGCAAGTGGCGCTGGCTTCCAGCGCCGCGTCCTGAATTAGTCCAGCCCTAAGCGCGGAGCCTTTCAGCGTCGCCGCAACTTGCGGCTTCTCCAGAGTGCCTCCCAACTCCGCCCCGAGCTCCAGGCCGCCTTGCAGCGGGACCGCCGCCAGAGCGCCCTCCTCCTTGCCGAGCGCCAGTTCCACTCCGGCCACCGTATCCCCCACGTCGACAACCGACGCGCGCAACTGCCCGCCCAGTTTCTCTAATCCGGCCAGCCGAACCTCACCCTCCAGGCGTGTGCCCAGGCTTTCAAGTGACACCACCTCCAGCCCGATTGCGCCTTGGCTGGTGCTCACCGCGAGCGTACCGGCCACCGGCGCCACCCCGCGATCCGGCGCGGTGCGCGTCGGCTCGAGCCGGATCCTGGCTTGACCGCTAGCCTGTGCGAATTCCAGCGCCGGCCACGATGCTTTGGCGCTGACCGTAGCCCGGCTGGCGATGCGCACCGGCAGGTCCTGCTGCCGGGAGAGCCGTTCCAGATTCAGGTTGCTGAGGTTTGCCTCGATCCAACTCGTTCCCGCCGCCTCGAGCGAGAGGCTGCCTCGCGCCGTGGCCGTACCCACTGGCGACTGGAGCAGGAAGGACTCCAGGCGCACTTGCAGGCTCTCCAGCGGACCCTCGGCCGTCACCTTCGCCGCAACCTGCCCGCCTGTCGGCGCCCGCACTCCGGCCAGCGCCGCGGCTCGCGCCAGGTCCACCTCGACAGTCGCTTCGGCCTTGACCCTCGGGCGCGCGAAATCCTTCAATACGCCCGCCGCGGCCAGAGTCCCGCCCTCGGCGTCCAGAAGGAACCGCTTCACCTCCAGCAGGCCGGCCCTCAGCAAGGCATCCAGCGCCAGGCTGCGCAGCTCTGCCCGGCGTCCCTTGAACGTCATTCCTCCCGGTTGTGTGGTCTCGAAGCGGACGAGGTGTTCCGCCGAGTCGATGTTCCCGTCAATGCGCAGTCTCCACTGCGGCAAGGTGAGTTCCAGACTCTGCCGGCGGTCCGACACCACGAGCGCAGCGCGGTCCGCCACAAGCTGTGCGATCACGAAGCCCAGCGGCGCGTTGGGGTCGGTGGTGGCCGCGCTCTTCCCGCCCTCCGGCAGGTTGGTTTTCCCGCGCTGGTCCGTCACCAACTCGAGGGCCACGCCGTCGAGACGAACGTGGTCGGCCACCAGCTTGCCGCGCAGCAGGGCCGGCCAGCGCAGCCGCGCCTCCAGCGCAGACAGTCTCAGGAGGGGAGGCAGCTCCGGCGCCGCCACCGAAGCCAGCGAGATTCCACGGGCCTGTAGCGAAAGAGTTAACAGATTGTAGCGCAGCCGCGCTGCCTGAAGCTCAATCCCCGCGTCCGCGCGGAGCGCCTGGCGCAGCCGCTCCAGCACAAAGTTTTGCATCACCGGAGTGTGCGCCACTCCCAGGATGAGCGCGACCAGCAGGATCGCCCCCGCCGCCAGTTTGAACTTAGTGCCGAGCCGCACGCTATCTCCGGCCGGGCGGATCTTCTATCTCAAGCTTTTCAGATAGGAACGCACCTTGGAGGCCTCCGGAGCGTTGGGCGCCAGCCTGAGGAAATACTGGAAGTGCTCCGCCATCTTGTCGGGCCGCTTCAGGTTGCCGTAGGCGATCCCCGCGTAGTAGTGGCTGTACGCTTTCTTGGGATTCAGCTCGATGGCCCTCTCCAGCGCCTTCACCGCGGCCGCGTGGTTCTCGCGGTGCAACTCTAGCCTTCCCCGGTAGAGAAACACTTCGGGGTTGTCGGGCTTCGCCTGTTGGGCCTGATCGAGAGCTGCCCGGGCCTCATCGTATTGCTTCTGCTCCATGCAGGCGCGGGCCAGTCCCACGTCGATTTCATCCCGCCGCGGCTCCGCCTCCTCTCGCTCCGCGAGGAGTGCTCTCGCCCCGCGCAGCTCCTCTTCGGCTTCGGCATTACGCTCCAGCTCGAGGAGCGTCAGGCCGAGGTAGTACCTGGCCCGCAGGTTCTGCGGTTCGGCTTCGAGCGTCTTGCGCAGCTCCTGCTCGGCCTGGCGATACTCGCCGGCTGAGTAGAGCTCCACGCCACGTATCTTGGTCTGAGCCAGCGCGTTTCCGGCTGCCCCAACAGCCAGGCTGGCGATTGCCGCCCCGCCCAGGATCCATCTTCGCAACATACCCCCTCCTCCTCTCTCAAACGGCCCCTCACCGTTTTCGAAGGCCGGATCCCGGGGGCCTTGTTACCATCATAGCCGAGTCACCGATCCAACCCCGTGGGGGGACGGACTGCGCACCCGGACGCAGGCGACGGGCAGCGTGGCCAGCACGGGCGCCGGCAGCAGCAGGCTCACCCGGAACATGGTCCAGGCGGCCCACCCCGCGCGCACGTCCAGCCCCAGCGCAGTCCCCCTTTTACCGCCGTTTCACCGGCCGGCCGTCCACTTCGATCCAGTCCAGGCGCGAGCAGGCGGCGCTCTGCCCCCCGCGCATCAGATCGGTGAAGCCCACCTCCTCGACTCGGCTCAGATCGGGCTTCTCCACCCCGGCGCCCTCGACGACGTTCTCGATGTCCAGCCTGCGCCAGCGGATGTCGCCCAGATTGAATTCCCGCACCCGCCAATCCGCGGAGGGACCGTCGGAGGCGTCTGACACCACCCAGGCGCCGTCCGCCAGCTTAAGAATGATCCGCAGTTCTCGGAACCCGGCTTGCTTGGCGCGCCAGCGGATCTTGGCCTGCCCGGTCAGATCCACCTGCGCCGAGCGGTGACGAAAAGCCACCGCCCAGTTGCCCGGGCACTGGCCCGACCAGACGTAATAGGGATCGTCCGCCGGCTGGTCGTGGTGGCTCTTCTTCAAGCCGGCCTTGCCCGGACCATAGCTAAGCAGCACCAGGTCCGGGTTGGCGATGTGCGCCTGGCTGATGGGCGTCTCCGCCGGGGTCTCCTTGAAATCCTCGCGGAAGAACCGCCCGGGCCGCTCCTGCGCGCACAACAGGCCCCAGGCCACGGGGACGATCAGCACCGCTTGCGCCTTCACCGCATTCCCTCCCGCATCACGGTTTGATCAGCGCCTTGCCCACGCCGTCCTCGTAACGCTCCACTAGCTCGAAGGCGGGCTGGAGGTCCTCCAGCGCGAAGCGGTGGGTCAGCATGGGCGCCAGCCGGGCGCGGTGCAGTCCGACCAGCTCCAGGGCGGCCGGAGATTCGTCGTTCGAGCGCCGCACGTTGATCAGCGTCAGCTCCTCCAGGCGCAACGTGTCAATGTCCAGCGAGTGATGCGAGCCCGAGGGGATCCCGGTCAGCACCACGCGCCCTCCGCCCGCCGCCATCCGCGCGGACTGGTTCATGGTGTCCCCCTTGGCGGCGCAATCCACCACCAAGTCCACTCCCCGGCCTCCGGTGTCGGCGCGAACCTGGCGGACCGGATCGATAGCCTCCGGGTCCAGCACAGCATCAGCGCCCATCTGCCTGGCCAGCTCGCGGCGGGCCGCCACCGGCTCGACAGCCCAGACCCTTCCCACCCCGGTGAGCTTCAGCACGAACACCGTCAGCAGGCCAATGGGGCCCGCGCCGAATACCACGGCCGTCTCGCCGATCTGCGGCGCCGCCGGCTTGAGCGAGTGCAGCACGATGGCCAGCGGCTCGAACAGGGTGGCCTCTTCCAGGCTCGTTCCCGGGGGCAGCGGCAGCAGGTTGTGGGCCGGCAGGTTGACGTAGTCGCGGAAAAAGCCGGGATACGGAGCGGCGCTCAAGAACTGGAGGTTCGAGCACAGATTGTAGCGGGCCTTGCGGCAGAACTCGCAGTGGTAGCAGAACAGGGAAGGCTCCAGGGCGGCCGCGTCGCCCGGCGCCCACCCGGTCACGCCCGGCCCGGCCTTCACCACCCGGCCGGCGGGCTCGTGCCCCATCACCAGCGGATACTTCGTGGGTACGCCGCCGATGCGGCCCTCGGAGAAATGATGCAGGTCGGAGCCGCAGATGCCCACCGCTTCGATGCGCACCTGCACCTCGCCCGGCCCCGGCGCCGCCACAGGCTGCTCCACCAGGCGGAAGCGATGAAACTCGGCAAGCTCGGCCACACGCATGCTCTTACAGTACTGAAAGCCGCGGGGGCCAGGCAAGCGGCGGGGCAGGCGTGAGCGCGGGGGACTACTTCTTGAACAGGTTGTCGAAGGCGGCGCGGGCCTCGTCGGGCGAGCGGGGGGCCTGGCTGGCGACACTCCCTCCGGCGGCTCCGGTGGAGGCATCGCGCGCCACCGTTACGCGAGGCTCAAACCAGGCGCATTCGTTGGCCTGGTCCTTCGAGGATATGCGCGCGGGAACCGGTTTGCGGCACTGGAAGCGGGTGGAAGTGTCGAAATGGGCGCATTGCTTGCAACAGTGCAAGGCCACGTTACAGCGCGGGCACTGGCCCTTGTAGTCGGTGTCGGGCGCCAGCGCAATGGCGCAACTGTAGCAGCGGGTGGCCACCACGCTCTGCACCATGCGCGGCAGGCGGGGCCCGGTCACATCGATGGGCAGCCGGGGGCCGCCCTGGCGCGGCCGGTCCTCGAGTCTGCGGCCGGGACCCTCACGGTCGCGGTCGAATTCCATGTAGCCGCGTTGACGGTATCGGCGATCGTTCTCCATGGAGAACCACCAGCTCCTTTGGAGTGTTTGCGAGCGGAATCGGGTGTGTCTTACTCCTGCCCCGCTGCCCGGTCCTTCCCCGCTCAGAGCGTCGCAGGGTGACAGTTCACCGTCGCGGCGGGAGTCACTTCCGGTCAGCAGGAACGTGAGGCGCGCTCAACCGCCTCGGGCGACAGCGCCTCAAACTACATATGTACCATGGATCTTATCGGATTGCCAGCGAATTCGATGAGCTTTCCCGCGGCATCCGCACCTCCGGGGCCGCCTTCAGCCGCCCGGACCCGCCCACTTGACCCGGCCACCGCACGGACGGGAAAGGGGATCTCCGTGATGATCGGGGCTCACCCGGACGGCAAATCCCAGGCGCCCGGTCTGCCGCGGGATGATCTCTTTTTCGAAAACCACCACGTGACCGGCTTCCGCCACCGGCGGCAGCAGCAGCACCTCGGTGTCCTCCAACTGGCCGCTGGCGCCGATCCGCCCGATTACCACCTCGACCCGCACGTCATCGGGCTTCAGTCCGGCCAGGTCCATGGCGGCGCGCACCGGCACCGGCCGCCCGCTCAACACCGGGCCGTCCGGCGGGCCGCCCAGCTCCACGAAGCGGACCTGGGACCAGACCCGGCCCACCTCTTCGTTCCAGCGCGCCTTCTGCCGGGCCTTCTGGAAACCGTCCGCCGCCAGATCCCGGTAGGCCAGGTGGGCCGGCCGGTAGAGCTGGGACATATACTCCTCGACCACGCGCCGGGCGTTGTACTGCGGCGTGAGGTGGACCAGCGTGCGCTTGACATGGCGCACCCACTCGCGGGGCACTCCCTGGTCACGCTGGTAGTAGGTGGGAACGATGTCGTTTTCCAGCAACGAGTAGATGGCCGTGGCGTGCGCTTCGTCCTGGTCCGGCGAGTAGGGATAGCGGTCCCCCACCGCCCACCCCCCCACCCGCTCGTGGGCCTCGTCGAACCAGCCGTCCAGAATGCTCAGGCTCAGCACCCCGTTGAGGCCCGCTTTCATCCCGCTGGTGCCGCAGGCTTCTTCTCCCCGCCGCGGCGTGTTGAGCCACAGATCCACGCTGGTGACCAGCTCGCGCGCCACCGCCATCTCGTAGTCCTCGACGAACACGATGCGCTTGGCCAGTTCCGGGTCGCGTGACACCTGCACAATCTGGCGGATCAGCTCCTTGCCCGGATGGTCTTTGGGATGGGCCTTGCCGGCCACCACGATCTGCACCGGCATCTCCGGGTTGAGCAGGATGCGCCGCAGGCGGTTGAAGTCGTGGAACAGCAAGGTGGCCCGCTTGTAGGTGGCGAAGCGGCGGGCGAAGCCGATGGTGAAGGCCTCCGGATCCAGCACCTCGGCGGCCCGGCGCAACTCGGCCAGCGAGGCCTTGCGCTGGTGGGCGGCATCCATCTGGCGCTCGCGCACGAAGGTGACCAGCCGCCGCTTGCGCCGTCGGTGGGCCTCCCACAACTCCTGATCCGGGATGCTCTCGGTCTCTTCCCAGGTCTCCGACTCGGTAGCCCGCTCCCGCCAGTCGGGCTGGAGGTACTGGTCATAGAGCGTGGCCAGATCGTTATTCAGCCAGCTCAGCAGGTGTACCCCGTTGGTGATTGAGGTGACGGGGATCTCCCAGACCGGCAACTCGGGCCACAGGTCCTGCCACATTTCCTGCGACACCGAGCGGTGGAGCCGGCTGACGGCGTTGCGAAAGCCGGAGGCCTTGATGGCCAGGATGGCCATCGAGAAAGGCTCATGCGGATCGGCGGGGCTGCGACGTCCCAGTTCCATGAGGCGCTCGAAGGGGATGCCGGCTTCCTGGCAGTACTCGTGGAAGTACTCCCACATCAGGGCGCTGTCGAACAAGTCGATGCCCGCCGGCACCGAGGTATGGGTGGTGAAGACGTTGTTGCTGCGAGAAGCCTCCAGGGCCTCCTCGAAGCTCAGCCCCTGCTCCTCGACCAGCACGCGGATGCGCTCCAGAATCAGGAAGGCCGAGTGGCCGTCGTTCATGTGGTAGACGGTGGGTTCCATGCCCAGGGCTCTCAACACCCGCAGGCCGCCTACGGCCAGCACCAGCTCCTGGCGGATGCGCGTGTGGATGTCGCCGCCATAAAGCTGGTCGGTGATGCTGCGGTGCTCCGGGCGCAGGTTCTCAGGGATGTTGGTGTCTAGCAGGTAGAGCTTCACGCGGCCCACATCCATACGCCACACCTTGATGTAGACCTCGCCGGTGGGCAGGCGGACCCGCGCCACCAGGTCGCGGCCATCCGGCTGGCGCACTGGCGTCAGGGGCAGAGTGTAGAAGTCATTGACCGGGTAGCGCTCCAGCTGCCAGCCGTCCGGGTTGAGGTGCTGCTGGAGGTAGCCGATTTGGTACAGCAAGCCGATCCCCACGATGGGAATGTCCGAGTCGCTGGACGCCTTCAGGAAGTCGCCGGCCAGCACCCCCAGGCCGCCGGAGTAAGTCGGCAGGCAGGCCACGATGCCGTACTCCATCGAGAAGTAGGCGATCAGCTCCTCCGGGGAGGAAGCCCCCCCGCGGTACATGTATGCGTCCAAGCGCTCGCAGGCGCGCCGGTACAGCGCCAGGTAGCGGGGATCCGCGGCCAGCCGCTCCAGGGTGGCCTGCGGAACCTGCCCCAGCATCAGCACCGGGTTGTTGCCGCAGATCTGAAACAGGTTGGGATCCATGCGCCGGAACAGCGTGCGGATGGCCGGTTCCCAGCCCCACAAGACGTTGGCGGCCAGCTCCGACAGCCGCGCCAGCGGCGGCGGCAGGGCCGGGCGCACGAGAATCTCCCTCAGGGGCCGAACCTGGAATGCCATGCGATCTTACAGCCTGACCTCAAACATAGCAGAAGCGTCCCGCCGCCGTCAGACGGCCGGCTGGCAGTGCGTCCCCTGATCCGCCGGCCAGCCCCCGCCTACTTCACCAGCGGCGTCAGGACGATCTGGCGGAACTCCACCAGCCCGTGGTCGCCCTGGAGAGTGATGGGGCCGGGCTGGTCCTCGTTGGGATCAGTGGCGACCGCGGTGAGGCCCTCGATCTCCCCCTGGTCGATGATCTTGACGCCGTTCAAGACCACCGTAACCTGGCGGCCCACCAGGCGGAGGTCGTAGGTCTGCCACTCCCCCGGCGGCTTGCTGGCGTTTGCGCTCGGGATGATGCGGCTGTACAGCGATCCGTTGCTGTGTGTGCTCAGGGACCGGCCGTAGTCCTCCATGATCTGCACTTCGTAACGCCCCCGCAGGCCGATGCCGCTGTTGGAGCCTTTCTGTACGCGATACTCGATGCGCAGCGCGAAGTTCCAGAACTTCTGGGTGGAGGTCAGGTTGTTGGCCCCGCCGGCCGTGGTAAGGACGCCATCCTTCACCTCCCAGCCGAGCGGCTTGCCGGGAACGATAGGCGCCCAGCCGGTGAGGTCCTTGCCGTTGAACAAGGCCACGGGCTGGCCCTCGCGCCAGGAGCCGTCGTCCTTGTCGGTGATCAGGGGAGCGCGCTTACCGAACCACTTGACGGGGGGCCGGCCTTCCACGGTGAACAGGCCGTGCAGCTCGCCTTTGACCAGACGGGCGGTCCAGACGCCGCGCGAGAGCGGCTCCTCGCGGCCGCGCCAGCGGCGCAAAAAGCTGAAGCGCAGCTCGCCGTTCCGGATGGCGAGGTCCTCGATGACGTCCATCTGCCCGCCCGGCGCGCCCACGAACTTGCCGCCGAGCGCGGAGGCGCCGGCGCCGTTGACCTCCAGCCACCAGGCCCGCGCGCGCTGCTCACCGGGGACGGTTATGTTCCAGCGCCCGTTGAACTGCTCGTCGCCGCACCAGGCCGGCAGCCCGGCCACCCAGAGGGCTGTCGTCAAGAGCCGCATATCGCGCCCACTGTAGCACAAGTGCGGCGGAGGGTTGACGTGCTCGGCCTAAAGACTCACGGCGGCCAGCTCGACCGGGGTGCGGGGGCCCTCGACCACCACCAGGCCGCTCCTGGTCAGGTGATAAAGGCGCTGATCCGACTGCGGGTCGTAGCCGATCGCGGCTTCCGCGGGCACCCGCACGTTCTTGTCCAGGATGGCGCGGCGGATGCGGGCCCGGCGGCCGATATCGCAGTTGTCGAAGATGATGGAATCGTCCACCACCGCTCCCGAATGGACGCCCACCCAGCGGCCGACCACCGAATTGCGCACCAGGCCGCCCGAGAGGATGGAGCCCGCCGAGACAATCGAGTTGATGGCCTGCCCGCGGCGCCCATCTTCGTCGAAGACGAACTTGGCGGGCGGCTCCGGGTAGCCTGCCGTGAGCAAGGGCCAGTGCCGGTTGTAAAGGTTCAAGGCGGGTTCCACGGCGCGCAGATCCATAGTGGCTTCGTAGTAAGCGTCGATGGTGCCGACGTCGCGCCAGTAAGCGGTCTTGCCCGGAGGCTCGCCCGGAATCACGTTGGCCTCGAAATTGTAAGCGTACATGGGCGTGCGCCCGGCCAGCGCCGGCAGGATGTCGCGGCCGAAGTCGTGGGAGCTTTCCTCGTTGGCGGCGTCCTCCTTCAGCTCGCGAACCAGCATCGAGGTGGAGAAGATGTAGTTGCCCATCGAGGCGTAGACGCGCGTGGGGTCGCCGGGCATGCTGGGGGCGTCGGTGCGCTTCTCGTGGAAGTCCACAATGCGGCTGTCCGGGTCCGTCTCGATGACCCCGAATTCCACGGCCTGATAGCGGGGCACGGGGATGGCCGCCACGGTGACCTCGGCGCGCCTCTCCAGGTGGAAGGCGATCATCTCGCGGATGTTCATCCAGTAGATATGATCGGCGCCGAAAACCAGCACCAGATCGGGCCGGGACTGCTCGATCAGGTTGAAGTTCTGGAAGATGGCGTCGGCGGTGCCCTGGTACCAGGTTTCGCCGGGCGAGCGCATCTGGGCCGGCACGGGAATGACGAAATGGCTCTTGAGCGGCCCCGCGAACTGCCAGCCATCGCGCAAGTGCTGCAACAGGGACTGGCTCTTGAACTGGATCAGCACGTAGATGGAGTAGATGCCGGAGTTGATCAGGTTGCTGAGCACGAAGTCCACGATGCGGTACTTGCCGCCGAAGGGAACGGCGGGCTTGGCGCGTTCCTTGGTGAGGGGATAAAGCCGGGTGCCCTTGCCCCCCGCCAGCACGAACGCGAGTACACGAAGCTGCATCCGCTTGCTCCAGGAGCCGTCCCAGGCGAACTGGCTCTTCGCTCCATTCTGTCACAGCGCGCGCCGCCGCAACCAAACCCGGTGGGGCGGGCCTCCAGGCCCGCGGCCGGTTTTCAACCGGCCTGAGCCGGCGGGGAGGCCGGCTGCAAGCGTGGACGCTCGCCCCACCGGCGGCCCGAGAAATCGTCGCGCCACGACAACTGGCCAACCGTGGTACAGCGCGCGGCGCGGGCGAGGTGTGGTAGCGTAGGGGCCGGAGGTCCTCCCGGCGGCAGGCAGAGGCGCGCCGGGGAGTGTTTGATGAGATATGCAGAGCTGCGAGTTCCGCACCGCGGCGGTGATCGGCACCGGGATGATGGGGCCCGGGATTGCGGTGACGCTGGCGCTGGGGGGATTGCGCACCACCATCCTGAGCCGAACTCCAGAGGGCGCGGCGCAGGGCCTGGAGAAGGCCCGCGCGCAGATCCGCATGCTCGAGCAGGGCGGGCTGCGGGATGCCGTCGAGGCCGGGCGGGCCCTCGAGAACCTGGCCGCCAGCGCGGAGTTCGGCCAGAGCGTCAGCGGCGCCGACCTGGTCGTCGAGTCCGGTCCGGAGAAGATGGAGTTCAAGCAGGAGATCTTCGCCCGGATGGACGCGCTGACCCCGCCGGAGACGGTGCTCGCCACCAACACCTCGGGGCTGAGCATCACCGAGGTGGCCGCGCGGTGCGCCCGGCCGGAGCGCGTGTTGACGGCCCACTTCTGGAACCCGCCCCATCTGATGCCGCTGGTCGAGATAGTCAAGGGCGCGCGCACATCGGAAGAGGCCGCGCAGGCCGTGCGGGCGCTGCTGA
>VFZS01000087.1 GCA_016871095.1 Acidobacteriota bacterium | reverse complement strand
TCTCGACCCCGCTGCGGCCCGCCGAGCTGGTATTGGGCAAACTGACGGCCTTTTTCGGCGTGGGGCTGGCCGACACCCTGATCGGCATACTCACCGCCGTGTTGGTCTTTCGGGTGCCGCTGCGCGGCGATCCCCTGCTGCTGCTGGTCACAAGCTGCGTGTTCATGTTCGGCGCGCTGGGGTGGGGCGTTCTGATCTCGGCGGCGGCCCGTTCCCAGTTGCTGGCCTATCAGGCCGGCATGCTGAGCTCGTTCCTGCCCGCCCTGCTGCTGTCCGGGTTCATCTTCGCCATCGAGAACATGCCGCCTGTGATCCAGGTGGTGACCCGCATCGTGCCCGCCCGCTACGTGGTCACCATGATGAAGGGCATCTTCCTGAAAGGCGTGGGACTGGAGGTGTTGGCCGTCGAACTGGCCTTCCTGGCGGCTTTCGCGGTGTTGGTCTTCGCTGTCGCCACGCGCAAGGTGGGGAGGAAGCTGGCATGAGGTGGCATCGCATTCGGGAGATCATCCGCAAGGAATTCCGCCAGGTGCTGCGCGAGCCGCGCATGCGGATCATCCTGTTCGTGCCGCCGCTGGTGCAGACCATTCTTTTCGGCTTCGCCGTGAACCTGGACGTGGAGAACGGCTGGCTGGGCTGGATGGACCTGGACCGCACGCCCTCCAGCCGTGAGCTGCGTGCGGCCTTCGAAGGCTCCCGGCGCTTTGTGGTGGTCGCGGAAGCCGAAAGCGAAGCTCGGGTCCGCGAGTTGCTCGACCGGGGCGAGGCGCAGGCTGTGGTGCGCGTGCCGGCGGGCTTCGCCCGGGACATCCAGCGCGGCCAGACCGCCGCCGTGCAGATTCTGGTGGACGGCACTAACTCAAACACCGCGTCAATCCTGGCCGGCTACGCCACCCAGATCGTCAGCGGCTACTCCGCGCGGGTGATGGTCCAGCAGCAGCAGGCCCGGCTGGTGGGCCGCAGCATGGCCACCGGCGGACCGGTCCGCCTCACCCTGCCCGGCATCGAGCTGCGCAGCCGGGTGTGGTTCAATCCCGAGCTGCGCAGCCGCAACTACTTCGTCCCCGGCGTCATCGTCAACATCATCACCCTGGTGACGCTGATGCTCACCGCCATGGCCATCGTTCGCGAGAAGGAAATCGGCACCATGGAGCAGTTGATGGTCACCCCCATACGTCCTCTCGAACTCATGGTGGGCAAGACCCTGCCCTTCGCCCTGGCCGGGCTGCTGGACGTCATCCTGATCACCGTGGCGGCGCTGGTGGTCTTCAACATCCCCTTCCGCGGCAGCGTGCTGCTGCTGCTCGGATGCACGTGCATCTTCCTGCTGACCACCGTGGGCGCGGGCCTGTTCCTCTCGACCATCTCCCGCACCCAGCAGCAGGCCGTCATGGCCGCCTTCTTCTTCTTCATGCCGGCTTTCATGCTGAGCGGTTTCAACTTCCCCATCCGCAACATGCCCCCGCTGGTCCAGTACCTGAGCTACCTGGACCCGCTGCGCTACTTCATCGAGATCGTGCGGGGGATCTTCCTGAAGGGAGTAGGCGCCGATGTGCTCTGGCCCCAGATGGTGACCCTGCTGGGTTACGGGCTGGCGGTGCTGACCTTCAGCGCCCTGCGCTTCCACAAGCGGCTGGATTAGGGCCATGGCCTGGCTGCGGCAGCATGAAAATCCGGGACAGGCTTGGGTGTCCCCCGTGGACACCCCGGCCTGTCCCAGGATTCTCAAGAGAGCGCCTGGATCAGCCGCCGCCCGGGCAGCAGGGGCCGAGACTTCCGTCCTTTCGGCGGGTTTGTCCCTGTAAGCTGTAGGTATGAGGATCTGGCTGGCGCTCGCGGTGGCACTGGCCCCGTTCCTGGCCGGCGCGGGCGCGCAGCAGGCTTTCGCGCCGGTCTTCGAGAGTCGCGCCGATCTTCCTTCCCAGGGCAAGATTGACGAGCTGGTCTGTGGCCGCTTGAAGCAACTGGGCATTCAGCCGGCCAACCTGTGCTCCGACGCGGTGTTCGTGCGGCGGGTTTACCTGGACGTCATCGGCACTCTGCCCACGCCCGAGGAAGCGTCGCAGTTCCTCGCGGACCAGAACCCGGGCAAGCGCGCCGCCCTGGTGGACCGTCTGCTCGAGCGTGAGGAGTTCGCCGACTACTGGGCCATGAAGTGGAGCGATCTGCTGCGCGTCAAGGCCGAGTTCCCCATCAACCTGTGGCCCAACGCCGCCCAGGCGTATCACCGCTGGATCCGGGCTTCCATCCGGGAGAACAAGCCCTACGACCGGTTCGTCCGCGAGATGCTCACCGAGAGCGGCAGCAACTTCCGCGTTCCTCCGGTCAACTTCTACCGCGCCATCCAGAGCCGCGAGCCCCAAGCCGTCGCGCAGGCGGTGGCCCTGATTTTCATGGGAACGCGCGCGGAGAAGTGGCCGCCCGAGCGGCGGGCCTCCATGGCCGCCTTCTTCTCCCGAATAGACTACAAGCAGACCGGGGAGTGGAAGGAAGAGATCGTCTTCTTCGATCCGGGTAAGCCCGCGGGCAGCGCGCCGGCGGCGGCTTTTCCGGATCAGAGCCTCGCCCGGATGGCCCCGGACCAGGACCCGCGGGGAGTATTCGCCACCTGGCTGATAAGCCCCAGGAATCCCTGGTTCGCGCGCAACGTCGTCAACCGCATCTGGTATTGGCTGCTCGGCCGGGGCATCATCCACGAGCCAGACGACATCCGGCCCGATAACCCGCCGCGGAACTCTGAATTGCTGGCCTTTCTCGAAACCGAGCTGATCGCGACCCGCTACGACCTCAAGCACATCTACCGTCTGATTCTGAAGTCGCAGACCTACCAGCTTTCCTCCATTCCCCGTACCACTCATCCGGAGGCCGCGGCGGATTTCGCGTACTATCCGCTCCGCCGGCTGGACGCGGAGGTGTTGATCGACGCTCTCTGCCAGATCACCGGGACGACGGAGCAATACTCGAGCGCCATCCCCGAGCCGTACACCGTCATGCCCGACGGCCAGCGCTCCATCAGCCTGCCCGACGGCAGCATCACCAGCTCCTTTCTCGAGTTGTTCGGGCGTCCCCCGCGGGACACCGGCCTCGAGTCGGAGCGCAACAATCGCCCTTCGGCGGCGCAGCGGCTGCACCTGCTGAACTCCAGCCACATCCAGCGCAAGATCGAGGCCAGCCCGAAGATCCAGCGCCTGTTGCGCGAGGCGAAGACTCCGCGCGCGACCGTAGACGCGCTTTTCCTGCTGATTCTTTCGCGGCCGCCAACCGATGAGGAGCTGAAAACCGTGGGGGCCTACTCCCAGTCCGGGGTGGCCAGAGGACGCCAGGCCGTGATGGACCTGGCCTGGGCTTTGGTCAACAGCGCGGAGTTTCTCTACCGGCATTGAGAGACCAGTGAGGAACATGATCATGGAAATCTCCAGACGCGAGGCCGTGCGAACCGGACTTCTCGGAGCGGCCGGGCTGCTCGCGCGCCCGGCGCCCCCGGTCAACGCCCGCGCCAGGTCGGTCATCCAGATCTGGATGTGGGGCGGCCCTGCGCACCTCGACACTTTCGACCCCAAACCCGAGGCGGGCCACGACTACGC
This sequence comes from Acidobacteriota bacterium, assembly GCA_016871095.1. Taxonomy (GTDB): domain Bacteria; phylum Acidobacteriota; class Terriglobia; order Bryobacterales; family Bryobacteraceae; genus VFZS01. The sequence continues at coordinate 8,704 of VFZS01000087.1, read as the reverse complement.
CGGCCCCCTGAACAATCCGATTGCCACTAACGTGGACGGCATCCGCATCGGCGAGCTGCTTCCCTTGCTCGCCAAGCAGGCCGACAAGTACTCCATCCTGCGCAGCATGACGCACGGAGTGAACTCCCACGAGACGGCGTCCTACATGGTTCAGACCGGGCGCATGGCCGGGGGCCGGGACGTCTACCCAGGCGCCGGCGCGGTGGTTTCGCTTTTCAAGGGCTATGCCGCCGGATACCGCGGGCTGATCCCGCCCTACATTGTGCTCACCGAGCCGCAGGGCCGGTTTTCCGAGGCGGGCTTCCTGGGCTCGCGCTACAAACCCTTCGCCACGGGCGGCAATCCGGCCCAGGCCCGCTTCGCCGTGGAAGGCGTCGTTGCGCAAGGCATATCCGACGAGCGGCAGCAGCAGCGGCGCGAGTATCTCCGCAAGCTGAACACGCTGGAGCACGCCCTGCCCGGCGAGGCGCAACTGGCGGCCTCCCGCGAGGCGGAGGAGCAGGCCTATGAGCTGATCCTGGGCGATGCCGGCAAGGTCTTCGATCTCTCCCAGGAGAAGGACGAGTTGAGGGAGCGTTACGGCCGGAACACTTTCGGCCAGTCCTGTTTGGTAGCGCGCCGGCTGGTGGAGCGCGGGGTTCCGTACGTCACCATCAACTACCGGGGCTGGGATACGCACAAGCAGCACTTCCAGCTCATGCGGCGGCAACTTCCCGAGCTGGACAAGGGCATGGCCACGCTGCTGCAGGATCTGGCGGAGCGCGGGTTGCTCGACGCCACCATCGTCTGGTGGAGCGGAGAATTCGGCAGAACGCCGCGGGTCCAGTGGGAATCCCCCTGGAACGGCGGGCGCGGCCACTACGGACCGGTGTTCTCCGCCGTGGTCGCCGGCGGCGGATTCAAGGGCGGCCGCGTCGTGGGGGCCTCGGACGCGAAAGGTGAAGAGGTCAGGGACCGGCCCGTGTATCCGGCGGACCTCATCGCCAGCGTGTACGAGCTGCTGGGCATCGACCCCGAGGCGAACCTGCCTCATCCCATGGGCCAGCCGGCCCGCGTGACGCCTGCCGCCGCGGAGGGCGTGACGATGGGCGGACGCCTCCAAGAAATCATGTAGACCTCGGAGCGCTTCGTGAGTCCCTGCTGGTGGAGTGCGATGTCGAGCCTGGCGATGGCGGCGGTGCTGGCCGCGCAGCAGGGCGCGCCGCAGGTCGGCTATGTCTATCCCGCGGGCGGGCAGCAAGGCGCCTCCTTCGAGGTCACGGTGGGCGGGCAATTCCTCGACGGCGTCTCCAGCGTGTATGTTTCCGGCGCCGGCATCGATGCCTCGGTGATCGGGCACACCAAGCCGCTCACTGCGGCTCAGGCCAGCAAACTGAGGGACCAGCTCAAGGAGCTCCTGGGCAAGCGGCCGGCCGCGCCGGAGGACGCCAGGACCATCGCCGAAATCAGGGAGAAACTCGCCGCTTTCGTCAGAAGGCCCTCCAGTCCGGCGATTGCCGAGACCGTCCGGGTGCGTGTGACAGTCGCGCCCGGCGTGGCGCCCGGCGAGCGAGAACTGCGGCTTGGAACGCCGCGGGGGCTGACGAATCCGCTGCTGTTCTGCATCGGCCAGCTTCCCGAGTTCTCCAAGCCGCCGGCCAAAGTCGCAGGCCAGCCGGTCGCCAGACCACCCAATCAACCGCGGAGCAACGCGCCCGAGCCTCCTGCCAGCATCACGCTGCCCGCCGTTCTGAACGGCCAGATCGCGCCCGGCAGCGTCGATCGCTACCGCTTCCGCGCCGGCAAGGGCCAGCACCTGGTGGCGGCCGTGAGCGCCCGCAGGTTGATGCCGTATGTTTCCGACGCCGTCCCCGGCTGGTTTCAAGCGGCCCTGACCCTCTACGATCCCCGTGGCCGAGAGGTAGCCTACGCTGACGACTTCCGCTTTAATCCCGATCCCGTTCTCCACTATCAGATCCCCGAGGACGGCGAATACGTGCTCGCCATCCGCGACTCCATCTACCGCGGCCGCGAGGATTTCGTCTACCGCCTCACCGTGGGCGAGCTGCCGTTTCTGGCGAGCATCTTCCCGTTGGGCGGCAAGGCCGGCTCCAAGACCACCGTCGAGTTGCGGGGCTGGAATCTCCCGGCAGCCAGTGTGCGGCAAGACCTCAAGAACAAGAGCCAGGGAGTCCATTCGCTGGCCGTCCGCAAGGGGGAGTGGATCTCCAACCAGGCCCCCTTCGCGGTGGACACCCTGCCGGAGCGCCTCGAACGCGAGCCGAACAACGACCCGAAGCGCGCACAGGCAGTCAAGCTCCCTCTCATGATCAACGGCCGAATCGATTCGCCGGGAGACCTCGACGTCGTGCGTTTCGAGGGCCGCGCCGGACAGGAGATTGTCGCGGAAGTGCTGGCGCGCCGGCTGGACTCCCCCCTGGATTCGGTGCTCATGCTCACCGATGCCGCCGGCCGGCGACTGGCCGCCAACGACGACACCGAAGATCAGGGCGCCGGACTGCTCACACACCACGCCGACTCCCGCATCCGCTTCACCTTGCCCGCCAAGGGGACCTACTATGTGCACCTGGGCGACACCCAGAACAAGGGCGGCCCCGAGTATACCTACCGCTTGCGGCTCAGTCTTCCACAGCCCGATTTCGAGTTGCGTGTGGCGCCCTCCAGCGTGAACGTCCGTGGCGGAACCTCCGCGACGGTCACCGCCTACGCCCTGCGCAAGGACGGCTTCGCCGGTGACATCGCGCTCCGGCTGAAGGATCCACCCCGGGGTTTTGCGTTGAGCGGCGGCTGGATTCCGGCCGGCCAGGACAAGGTGCGGCTCACCATTGCGGCCCCGGCGACCCGTATGGACGAACCCGTCAGCCTGCGCCTGGAGGGACACGCCCGGATCCAAGGCCGGGAAGTGTCCCGGCCGGGCGTCCCCGCAGAGGACATGATGCAGGCCTTCGCCTACCATCATCTGGTCGCCTCGCAGGACTGGCTGGTCCGAGTCACTCCGCCCGGCCGCGTACGCATCCCATGGAGACTCCCGGCAGACGAGCCGGTGAAGCTTCCGAGCGGCGCCACGGCGCCGGTTCGGCTGCTCGGACCGCGCGGGGCCCTTCCCAAGCTCGTTCACTTCGAGCTGAACCAGCCGCCGGAAGGCATCTCCATTCAGGAAGTGACACCGGCGCCGGACGGCTTGCTCATCCTGCTGCGCACCGATGCCGGGAAGGTCAAGCCGGGTCTGAAAGGCAACCTGATCGTCGAGGCCTTCACGGAGCCATCCGCCACTCCCGCGGGCGGCCAGCAGCGAGCCGCAGGCCGCAGAATTCTGCTGGCAGCCCTGCCGGCCATCCCTTTTGAAGTCACAGGCAACGTGGCGCCGCGACCTTAGCGGCCCCCTGCCTGTGGCCCGGTCCGGGCGGTGCATACTGAACAATATTGGGCTCAGCCCAGGTCCGGCAGGTCGTGCTCGCCCAGCCGCAGCGGGTACCGCCCGTACTGCCGCACCAGCTTCACCACGCAGTCGTAGCGCTCCCCGGAGATGTTGCCGGGCACCGAGTGGTCCGACTGGAAGATGTAGCCGCCGCCCTTGGCCGCGTTCAGCTTCCGCAGCACTATCCGCTCCAGTTCTTCCAGCGGCGCCTCGGCCCACGCCACCACGTCCATGTTGCCGCAGAAGGCGATGCGATGGCCGTAGTGCCGCCGGAGTTCCACCACGTCGTGGCCCGCCTTGGCCTCCAGCGGATTGACAGCGTCCACGCCGGCCTCCATGAGGTCCTCGAGAATGCGGTTCACGTTGCCGCAGCCGTGGTAGATCACCGGCAGGCCGTGCCCGTGGCACAACTCCACCAGCGCCTTCACACCCGGCTTGAAGTGCCTGCGCCAGTATGCCGGCGAGAACAGCAACCCCTGGCGACAGGCGACGTCGCCCCAGATCACCATCCCGTCCAGCAGCCCGCCCGCGGCCTGGATCTGCGCTTCGGCGATGCCCAGCACGAACTGGTTGATTCGCTCGACGAAGCGCCCCACTTCGTCCGGATACTCCCCCATCCACAGCAGTGAGTTCTCCTGCCCCAGGATGCGCCACAGCATCTCGTGGCCCTCGCACACGCTGCCGTAGACCGGGAAGTCGGGATGGAGGCCCTTGATCCCTTCGATCCAGGCCGGCACGTGGGCGGCATATGAATCGCCCACGCCCGCGAGCTGGTTGCCTCCCGCGCCGAAGTAGCGCCGCTCGTCCCAGGGATCGTCGAACTGGAAGGCCGCCATCTTCTCCGGCGTGTCGGTCTCGAAGCGCAGGTAGGCGGGCATGGGCAGATCAAAGCGCTTGCGGAGAACCGCCTCGAAACCCGTGCGCACCACCACTTCGTGTTCGTCCTGGTGGAGCACTTCGAAGGGTTTGAGGTGCGGGTCCATGTTGGGCGCGCTGTCCCGCCAGTCCAGGTCGTAGTAGCGGTACGGGTCGGCCTCCGCCGGCAGGCCGAGCTCTTCGCGCCATCGGGCCAGGAAACTGCCCCAGAAGGAGTCGCTCACCGGGACGCGGTCGGCCTCCTGGTGCCGCAGGGCCTTGTTCATTCGCTCCAGCTTGGCCAGACAAGTGGCAGTGCGCTGCATGACGAAGCGCATTGTAGCGCAGCCGTAGCACAAGCTTCAGCTTAATGCCACATAGTTTCAGTGGGGCAGGCCCCCCGGCCTGCGAGCCGACCCCCGGTCGGCTCCCACAGGGCCGGGAAACGCCGGCCAGGGGGCCGGGCCCAGGGGGCACCCCGGCTCAGGGGAGCCGCCCCACAAGGGTCCAGGTGAGCGTGGTGCGAGAACTATGTGGCACTAAGCTGAAGCATGCCCCACTTCCGCGGGGTACCCTGGTAGGACGATGTTCTCAACCCGCCTGCCCTGGGACGCACCCTCGAACCGCCTCAGCCAGGCGCTGGCCCGCCGCCGCCAGGCGGGCGCCGAGATCCTGGACCTCACCGAGTCCAACCCCACCCGCGCCGGTATCGCCTACGCGCCGGAGATCCTCACCGCGCTGGCCGACGCCCGAGCGCTGCTCTATGAGCCTGCGCCCGCTGGCCTGGAACCGGCCCGCGCCGCGGTGGCTGCGTACTACGCCGCGCGGGGCCGCGCCGTGGACCCGGCCCGCATCGTGCTCACCGCCAGCACCAGCGAAGCCTACGCCTTACTGTTCAAGCTGCTGGCTGATCCCGGCGACGAGGCGCTGGTCCCGCGGCCCTCCTATCCCTTGTTCGAGTATCTGGCGGCCCTCGAGTCGGTGCGTCTCCGCCAGTACCCGCTCTTCTACCAGCAAGCTTGGTTCCTGGACGCCCACGCCCTTGAAGCCTCGCTCACCGCTCGCGCGCGGGCCATCATCGTGGTGAGTCCCAACAACCCCACCGGCTCGTTCCTCAAACAGCGCGAACTGGAGCACCTCATCGGCATTTGCGCCCGCCATGACCTGGCGCTCATCGCCGACGAGGTCTTCTCCGACTACGCCCTGGGGCCGGACCCGGCGCGCGTCGCCACTCTGGCCGGCTGCGACGAAGCGCTCACCTTCAGCCTGAGCGGCTTGTCGAAGATCGCCGGGCTGCCCCAGATGAAACTGAGCTGGATGGTAGTTGGAGGCCCTCCCGAACTTCGCCGCCGCGCGCTGGAGCGCCTCGAGCTGATCGCCGACACCTACCTCTCGGTGGCGGCTCCCGTGCAGCACGCTTTGCCCCTGCTGCTCGAGTACGGCGAGCTCGTGCGGGGGCAGATCGCCGCGCGCGTGCGCTCAAATCTGCAAGCGCTGGCCGCTTTGTGCCGCGAGCAGCCGGCCTGTGAGCTGCTCACCGTGGAGGGCGGCTGGTACGCCATCCTTCGCGTTCCCCGCACGCGCAGTGAAGAGGAGTGGGCCCTGGAGCTTATCGAGCGCGACGGCGTCCTGGTCCAGCCCGGCTTCTTCTTCGACTTCGACGCTGAAGCCTACCTGGTGCTCAGCCTGCTCACCCCGCCGGACTCCTTCCGTGTGGGGGTGGAACGTCTCCTTCGCCGCCTGAAGGAGTGAGCCCCTCACTGTCCCGCGGGCAGGATGCGGGCCTTGATGATGTAGTCCAGCCGCGGGAAGCGCTGCTCCAGGTAGGCGTTGCCCCGGGTCTCGATCTGCTGCGCGTCCGGGCCGCTGCCCCGGGGCGGGAAGTCGCCGTAGCCGCTGTAAAAGCGCTCCACCACGTCCATGCCCTCGACCACCTGTCCGAAGGGCGCAAAGCCCGACTGGTCCAGCCGCGTGTTGTCCGCCAGGTTGATGAAGACCTGGGTGGTCCGCGAGCGCGGGCCCGCCATGGCGTAAGTGATCGTGCCCTTCCTGTTGCTCTCCTTGACCGGGTCGTCCGGGAGCATGGCGTAGCGCCATTCGGCCTGCGCCTTCGGGTCGCCGCTGATCCCGAACTGCACCACGAAACCCTTCACCACCCGGAAGAAGCGGGCGTCGTCGTAGAAGCCTCGCTTCACCAGTTGGTGGAAACGCTCGGCGCCCTCGGGCGCCCAGGCCTTTCTGACCTGCACCACGAGGTCGCCTTTGGTGGTCTCGAACTTCACGCGGAAGCTGTCCGGCGCCGTCTCGGGCGCGGGCAGCGCTTGCCTGGCCGCGGGCGGAGTGTCGCCGCAACCGGCCAGCAGCGCCAGCGCGGCTGGCGCGCACCACCGTAGGAATTGTATGGGCTGCATGCGGGTATCATTTTAGCAGGGACCATGATGCCAGCCGAAGACACCACCCCTGGACCAGAGGCTCCGCCGGATCCGGTCGGCGAATACCGCCGGCGACTGGCCGAGCGACACGATCGCGCTTCGCGGCTGGAGCGGCTGCACGTGCGGCTGGGATACCTCAAGCTGCTCGTGGCCGGGGCCGCCGTGATCCTGGTGTGGCTCTCCATCGCTCGCGGCGCCGTGTCCCCCTGGTGGCTGGCCGTGCCCGCCGCGGTGCTGGTGGCGCTGGGCGTCCTCCACGAGCGAGTCATCCACAAGCACCGCTGCGCCGAGCGCGCCGCGGCCTTCTACGAGCGCGGCCTGGCGCGCATCGAGGACCGCTGGATGGGCCAGGGTGTCACCGGCGAGCGCTTCGCCGACGCCAAGCATCCCTACGGCGACGATCTGGATCTGTTCGGCAAGGGCTCGCTGTTCGAGCTGCTGTGCACGGGCCGCACGCGCACCGGCGAGCGGACCCTGGCCCGCTGGCTGCTCCATCCCGCCTCCCCGTCGGAAATCCACGCCCGCCAGGAAGCCATCGCGGAGCTGCGCCCCCGGCTGGATTTGCGCGAGCAACTTGCCCTGGTGGGCGAGGACCTGCGTTCCCGCATCGACCCCCTGGCTCTGGCCGCCTGGTGCGAGCGCCCTCCGGTTTTTCTGTCTCCCCCCGCGCGCGCCGCGGCGGTGGCTCTGGCGGCCTTGGCGGTTATCACGGCCGGGGTGTGGGCCCTCACCGGATTCTCCGGCCCCTTCCTCCTCGCGCTGTTGATCGAGACCGGCCTCTCGCTGCGCTTGCGGCCCCACGTGCAGCAGATCATACAGAGCATCGGCGCGCCGGCCTACGGCCTCGAGTTGCTCCACCTGCTGCTGGCCCGATTCGAGCGCCAGCACTTCACCACCCCCCGGCTGGCCGAGCTTCAGGCCGCGCTCCGCACTCAGGGCCTGCCGCCCTCGCGCCGCATTGCCCGGCTGCACCGTCTGACCACGCTGCTCGATTCCCGCAAGCACGTCCTGGTACAAGTCGTCGGCTCGCCCCTGCTTTGGACCACGCAGTTGGCCCTGGCCATCGAAGCCTGGCGCGCCTCCTCCGGCGCGGCGGTCCGCCGCTGGCTCGAAGTGGTGGGCGAGATCGAGACCCTGTGCGCCCTGTCCGGCTACTCCTGCGAGCACCCCAGCGACCCCTTTCCCGAAATCCTCGAAGGCCCCGCCTGGTTCGAGGGCGAGGCCCTGCGCCACCCACTGTTGCCCCAGGCCCGCGCGGTTCCCAACGACGTGCACCTGGGCGCCGACATGAAGGCGCTGGTCATCAGCGGCCCCAACATGGCGGGCAAGAGTGCGCTGCTGCGCACCGTGGGCATCAACGCGGTGCTGGCCATGGCCGGGGCGCCGGTCCGCGCCCGGCGCCTGCGCCTGACCCCTCTGGCGGTGGGCGCCTCCATCCGCGTGGTGGACTCCCTTCAGGACGGCGCCTCGCGCTTCTACGCCGAGATCACCCGCCTGCGCAAGCTGCGCGACCTGGCCGCCGAGCCGCCGCCGCTGCTGTTTCTCCTTGACGAGCTGCTGCACGACACCAACGCCCGCGATCGCGCCGCGGGCGCGGAAGCCTACGTCGTCCACCTGGTGGAACAGGGCGCCATCGGTCTGCTGACCACGCACGATCTCGCCCTGGCCCACATCGCCGAAGTCCTCGCGCCCAGCGCCGCCAATATGCACTTCGAGGATCACATCGAGGACGGCAAGATCATGTTCGACTACCGCCTCCGCCCCGGCATCGCCCTCAAGAGCAACGCCCTCGAGCTGATGCGCTCGGTGGGCCTGGAAGTGTGACCCGTGGAATAGGCTTTCAGCCTGTCGCCCCTCCCCGCCGCTGCATGCTATACTGCCCCGCGATGCCATCACATCCCCCGCTCCGCCGCCGCGACTTTCTGGCCGCCGCCGGCGCCGCCCTCGCCGCGCCCGCCGCCGCGGCCGCGCGCCCCCTTAACGTCGTCATCATTTTCTG